>JBKPSE010000635.1:0-7912 GCA_046765855.1 Acidobacteriota bacterium
GTGCAGGAGTTCGTGGAGCTGCGCTATTCCGGCGAGGACAAGCTCTTCGTGCCGGTGGAGCGGCTCGATCTCATTCAGAAGTACACCGGCGGGACGAGGCCCGCCCTCGATCGTCTCGGCGGCACCACCTGGGAGAAGGCCAAGACGCGCGTCAAGAAGGCGATGCGCGACATGGCGGAGGAGCTGCTGAAGCTCTATGCCTCGCGCAAGGCCGTGCCCGGCCACGCGTTCAGCGCCGACAGCCACTGGCAGCAGGAATTCGAGGACGCGTTCGAGTGGGAGCTGACCGTCGATCAGAAGAACGCGGTCGATGACATCAAACGCGACATGGAATCGCCGACGCCAATGGATCGCCTGCTGTGCGGCGACGTCGGCTACGGCAAAACCGAAGTTGCGATGCGCGCCGCGTTCAAGGCGGTGATGGACGGCAAGCAGGTCGCGTTCCTGGCGCCGACGACGGTACTCGCCTTCCAGCACGAGAAGACGCTGAAGGATCGGTTCGCCGCGTTTCCCGTCCGCATCGACATGATCAGCCGCTTCCGCAGCAAGGCGGAGCAGAAGGCGACGCTCGAGGATCTCGAAGCGGGGAAGGTCGAGATCATCGTCGGAACGCACCGGCTGTTGTCGAAGGACGTCAAGTTTCGCGACCTCGGGCTCCTGGTCGTCGACGAGGAGCAGCGCTTCGGCGTCGCACACAAGGAAAAGATCAAGCAGCTCAAGAAGCGCGTCGATGTCCTGACGATGACCGCGACGCCGATTCCGCGGACGCTGAACATGTCGCTTGCCGGCATCCGCGACATGTCGATCATCGAGACGCCCCCCAAGGACCGCCTTTCGATTCAGACCAACGTCGTCAAGTTCGATCAGGAAGTGATCCGGCGCGCCGTCGGCAACGAGATGGAACGCGGCGGGCAGGTGTTCTTCGTGCACAATCGCGTGGAGTCGATCTATTCGATGGCCGATCTGCTGCACCGGCTCGTGCCGCAGGTGCGGATCGGCGTCGGCCACGGGCAGATGAGCGAAGACGAGCTCGAGAAGGTGATGGTCGACTTCATGGCGCACAAGCACGACGTGCTGCTGGCGACGACCATCATCGAGAACGGCATCGACATTCCCAACGCCAACACGATCATCATCAATCGCGCCGATCGTTACGGTCTGTCGCAGCTCTATCAGCTGCGCGGCCGCGTTGGACGTTCCGATCGCCGCGCGTATGCGTATCTGCTGATTCCGCCGGAAGACAATCTCTCGCCGGTGGCGAAGAAGCGGCTGGCGGCGATCCGCGAGTTCAGCGATCTGGGCAGCGGCTTCCGCGTCGCCGCGCTCGACCTGGAGATTCGCGGCGCCGGCAACCTGCTTGGCGGCGAACAGAGCGGTCAGATCGAGGCCGTCGGCTTCGACATGTACATGAAGCTGCTCGAGCAGACAATCAAGGAACTGAAGGGGGAGGACGTCGAAGACGAAGTCCGCGCCAACGTCAACCTGCGGGTGGATCTGCGCATCGACGAGACCTACATTCCCGATATGAACCAGCGGCTGACCGTTTACCGGCGCATGGCGGGTGTGCGCAGCGAAGCGGAGCTGCAGAAAGTCATCGAAGAAGTCCGGGATCGATACGGGCCGCCGCCGCCGTCGATCGAGAACCTCGCCGAATACGCGTTCATCCGCCTCCTGGCGGACCGGATCGGCGTCGAATCCATCGACCGCGACGCCCAGATGGTCGTCTTAAAGTTCAGGGCCGAAGCGAAGCTCGATCCGACCTGGCTGTTCAAGATCATCAGGGAACGGAAGGATTTGCAGCTGACGCCTCCGGCCACGCTCAGACTCGACATGAAGGTTGCGGGAAGGCCGAGCACGATGCGCTCGCGCTCCTGGTGGACCGCGCGGGCGACGGCCGGGGAAGTAACCGGGGGGTTCAGCCGGGACGAGATTCTCAAGCCGGTGAAGGAAGATCCACGGGCGGAGGGGGGCGTATTCAGCCGGGTGTCAGGTTTGCTGCGTGATTTGAGCGAGGGTGTCGGAATACGGTAAGATATTGAAAACAATGAAGAAAAGGCTTTTCGCGGCGGCGGTTCTCCTGAGCCTGGCGAGCGTCGCGGCACCGCGGGCGTCCAGCGACGAGATCATCGAACAGGTACTCGTCAAGGTGAATGGCGACATCATCACCAAGACCGAGCTCGAACAGCGTCAGGTCGCGGTGCTCCGGCAGCGGATGCAGGGGCAGGTCGATCAGGCGGCGATGAAGAACGACGAGACGCTGAAGAAGATGCTCGCCGAAGTGACGCCGCAGCTGATCGTCAATGCGGTCGACGAGTTGCTGCTCCTGCAACGGGGGCGCGAGCTGAACTATCACCTGAGTGACGATCAGTTCAAACAAATCGTCGGAAACATCCGCAAGGAGCAGAACCTCCAGGACGAAGCCAAGTTCCAGGCGGCGCTGGCTCAGGAAAACATGACCATGGACGATCTGCGCAAGCAGCTCGAGCGCCAGATGCTGATCGACCAGGTGCAGCGCCAGGAAGTCGGCTCGAAGCTGAATATCACTGAAGAGGAAGCGCGCCAGTACTACGCGCGGCATCCGGAGGAGTTCAGCGAGCCCGCATCGATCTCGCTGCGCGAGATCCTCATCGAAGTGCCTGCGTCCGAGGGGGGCGTCAGCGTGGCGCGCGACGACGAGGCCAAGAAGAAGATTGCCGATATCCGGGCACGCGCGCTGAAAGGGGAAGACTTTGCCAAGCTCGCGGCCGAAGTATCGGATTCTCCTTCGAAATCGAACGGCGGACTGATCGGTCCGTTCGCGCGTTCCGACATGTCGCCGCAGCTGCAGCAGCTGGTCGACAAGATGAAGCCGGGGGAGATCACCGAGCCGCTGCGCGTCCAGAAGGGCTATCAGCTGTTCAAGCTGGAGACGAAGACAGAAGCGACGCTCCAGCCGTTCGATTCGGTGCGCGATCTGATTGGGGAGAAGGTTGCGGCAGCGCGCACCCAGAGCGAGATGCGCAAGTTCCTCGGCCGTCTCCGCTCGCAGGCGCTGATCGAATGGAAGAACGACGAATTGAAGAAGGCCTACGAGAAAGCGCTGGCGACGGAACCGTCGGGCGGCAGTGACTGAGGGTCCCGCGTGGTATGCCGTGTGGACGCGCTCGCGCCACGAGCAGGTCGTTCGCGAGCAGCTCGAGCGCAAGGGACTCGAGGCGTTCCTGCCGACAATCACCAAGTGGAGCCGCTGGAAGGATCGAAAGAAGCAGATCGACTGGCCGTTGTTCCCCGGTTACTGTTTCGTTCGATTCGACGGGGCCAATCGGCTCCCCATTCTGAAGTGTTCCGGCGTCGTCAACATCGTGTCGTTCAACGGCGATATTGCGCCCATCCCGGAGCATGAGATCGACGGCATTCGGCGCCTCGTGCAGAGCGACCTGCAGTTCGACCCGTGTCCGCTCATTCGGGAAGGGATGATGGTCGAAGTGACCCACGGGCCGCTGACGGGCGTGGTCGGCCGTCTGGTGCGCAAAGGCGCGCACGCCCGGTTGGTTCTCGCCGTTGATTTGATCGGACAGGCTGTCAGCGTCGAGGTCGACGCGGCAGACGTCAAACCTTACTGAACGAGCGGCGGCGGCGAACGGCCGGCGGCACCTGCGGACGCAACATGAAAATCGGCACGATCAATCTTGCGGACCCGTTCGCGCTCGCGCCGATGGCGGGCATGACCGATACGGCGTTCCGCCGCCTCGTCAAGCGACGCGGTGGCTGCGGCCTCGTCGTCAGCGAGATGGTCAGCTCGGAAGGGCTCGTTCGCGGCATCGATCGCACGCTCGAATACGCGGAGTACACCGAAGAAGAGCGTCCGGTCTCCATTCAGATCTTCGGCGGCGATCCCGAGAAGATGGCGCACGCGGCGCAAATCGTCGAAGGCATGGGCGCGGACATCGTCGACGTCAACATGGGATGCCCGGTGCCGAAGATCGCGAAGCACAATGCCGGCTGCAGTCTGATGCGCGAGCCGGATCACGCGCAGGCGGTCGTGAGCGCGATGGCCAGGGCGGTGAAGATCCCGGTGACGGTCAAGATGCGTGCGGGCTGGAACGATCAGGAGATCAACGCGCCGGAACTCGCGCGTCGCATGGAGGACGCCGGCGCCGCCGCTGTCGCCGTCCATGGACGCACCGCTGCCCAGTCGTATTCAGGCGTGTCCGATTGGGAACTGATTGTTCGAGTCGCGGCGTCGCTGACGATTCCGGTGTTCGGCAGCGGCGACTGCGTCGAGCCGTCGCAGCTCGTGCAGAAGTTGCAGGACGGGCGAGTTGCCGGCGTGCTCGTCGGGCGCGGGGCGCTGCGCAATCCATGGATTTTCGAGCAGGCGTCCGCGATGGCGCGCGGCGAGCGTCCGCGCGAGATCACGATGTGCGAGCGCGGCCAGTTCCTGCTCGACTACATCGACCTGCTGCTTCACGAGCGCTGCGGCGAAGCCGAGGGCTTCCGTCACGTTGCGCCGACCCAGTCGAACGCCGCCGCTCCGGCGCGTGGGCACGACAAGTGGGTGATCAACAAGCTGCGCGCCCTGAACTCCTGGTACACGAAAGGTCTCGATAACGGCTCGCATCTGCGCACGGCGATCAACAGCGCCGAATCCATCGCACAGCTTCGCGACCTCATCGCGGAGTTCTTCCAAGTCCGCGACGCCCGTTGCGTCGCCTCCGCGCCCCAATAGCCGAGCTGGCCCGAAAAAACCGGGACAATCCCAGTTTCCCTTGCTCCAAAACCGGGACAGTCCCAGTTTCCCCGAACGGGGACATTCCCGGTTTTTCCCGGTTCCGAACATGAAAACGGGGACAGTCCCAGTTTTTTCGATAGAAAACTGGGACTGTCCCCGTTTTAGAACTCGTAGTCGTAGGCGAGCGCGGCGGAGGTTGCCGTGTAGAACAGGCTGGCCAGCGCCTCGTGCGCGGGTGCCTCGAGATAGCGTTTGAGCGCCGCGATGTCGTCGACCTCGACGATCAGCGCGAACTCGAAGTCGTGCGGCATCAGCTGCTCGTACCCGGGCAAGCCATGCTTGACCCGGCGTCCAAGACGGAACCGCTTCACATCAGAAAGGCCCGCCGCCGACCGCGAGATCGTGTCGAGCGCCTCGCGCCGTTGATCCGCGGTGAGCTCCGCCTTCGGCTGGAGCAGGACGATGTGCGCGATCATTCGTCGTCCTTCTTCTTTGGTGGACGGCCGTCACGATCGCGGCGCGGCGGCGCACCGCCCGGCTTGAATCGATCCCGGCGCAGGTTTGACTTGAAACGCGCCCGCTTCACATCCCGCGGTACCTTGAATCGATCGCGCGGGTCCTTGTGCTCCCCGCCTGGACGCCAATCGCGCCCGCGGCCAGGCTGCCGTGGACGAGACGCGGGCTTGCGCTCGCCGAGCCGCGGCGTGCGATCGCCAAAGCTGGGACGTCGATTGTCAGGACGCCGATCGTCCGGACGTCGATCGTTGGGACGCCGATCGTTGGGACGCCGATCGTCCGGATGGCGATCGTCCGGACGTCGATCACCAGGACGCCGATCGTCAGGACGGCGATCGCCAGGGCGAGAGACGCGCGGCTCCCGCCGCGGCCCACGCTCCTCGCGCCGCCGGAACAGCGCCTCGCGCGCCTCCTCTTCGGAGCGCCACAGCCGCCCGCGCGCGAACCACATCAGGATCGCGTCGGGATGCCGCGACTGAATCTGTTTGAGCGTCGGCAGCAGCTCCTCGCGCGTGGCCGCGCGAAACGAAGTCGGTTGATTGCCGAAGATGATGGTCCAGTAGGCGTGACGTGGCGGCATGAGGATTTTCCGACGGCACCCGGAAGCTAATGCCCTGGCTGCGCGCGTTCAAGGCGCTTCAACTTCTCGATCAGCGTCGTCCGTTTCAACTTCAGCAGCCGCGCGGCCTGCACCTTGTTGCCCTGCGTGCGCTCGAGCGACCGTTTGATCAACGTGAGCTCGACTCCTTCCATGTAGCGCTCGAGATCGATCCCCTCGTCGGGAAACCACGCGCTGCCTTCCTGCGCCGTCGGTAGATTCTGGATCTCCGGTCCGAGATCGGCGACGTCAATCTGCGGACGTCCGTGGCTGAAGGCAAGCGCGCGCTCGACGACGTTCTCGAGCTGCCGGACGTTGCCGGGCCAGGGATACGACATCAGCCGGCGCACGGCCTCCTGCGACATCGTGACCGACCGCGGCGGCACCTGTTCGCCGCCGAGCTTCTGAAGAAAGTGTTGAACGAGCAGCGGGATGTCGTCGCGCCTCTCGCGCAGCGGCGGCAGCTGCACGGGAATCACGTTCAGGCGGTAGAACAGATCTTCGCGAAACGTCCCTTCCGCCACCATCTTCGCCAGATCCGAGTGCGTCGCCGCAATGATGCGCACGTCGATCTTGATCGTGTGCGCGTCGCCGACGCGTTCGAACTCGCGCTCCTGCAGCACGCGCAGCAGCTTCGCCTGCAGCGCGGGACTCATGGTGCCGACTTCATCCAGAAAGAGCGTGCCTTTGTGCGCCTGCTCGAGCCGCCCCTGCCGCGTCCCGACCGCGCCCGTAAAAGCGCCGCGCGCGTGGCCGAACAACTCCGCCTCGAGCAGCGTCTCTGGAATCGCGCTGCAGTTCAATGCGACGAACCGGTTGGCGCGCCGCGGACTGCTGTGGTGAATCGCCCGGGCTGCGAGCTCCTTCCCCGTCCCTGTCTCGCCGGTGATCAGCACGGTGCTGGAAGTCGCCGCAACCGTCTCGAGCAACTGGCTGAGATCGCGCATCGCGCGGCTGCGCCCGACGAGACCGTCGATTCGGTAGCGCTCTTCGAGCTGCGATCGCAAATAGGCATTCTCCGATCGCAGCCGGCGCTGCTCGAGCGCGGAATTCAGAACGTGCAGCAGCGCGTCGAACTGAAACGGCTTGGTGATGAAATCAGCCGCGCCTTGTTTGATCGCGTTGACGGCGTCCTTCACGGTGCCGAAGCCGGTAATGATGATGGCGATGATGTCGGGATAACGTTCGAGCGCCGCGTCGAGCACGGCGCGACCGTCGACGCCCGGCAGCCTCAGGTCGGTGACGATGATGTCGAAGGCGAACTCGGCGAGCCGCGCCAGCGCTTCTTCTCCGGCGGCGGCCTGCTCGACGACGAAGCCATGGTCCGACAGCCGCTCGGCTATTGCCTCCCGCAGCGCCGCCTCGTCGTCCACGAGAAGCAAATGTTTCGCGTTATCAGCCATTTAGTGCGGCGGCGGTATTTTGACACCCGCGCCGCGGCAGGTCAATTCACCATCGCCGCGAGGTCTACAGGTGATAACACGCGGCTCCGATAAGAATCCCCGAAGCGTCATTGCGTACGAGCGGTTCGATCGAGCCACGCGACCGGAGCGAGCCGGCCGAGCGGCGAGCGAGGAAGCGTCATGGGGAGTCCGAGGGGCGAACCCCTTCGGGTAGGAGATGATGGATCGCAAGACCATTTCAATCATGAAGGCGTGCGAGCTCGTCGGAGTCAGCCGCCGCACCATCTACAACTGGATCGCCAGCGGCAAAGTGGAGTACGTCCGCACTGCCGGAGGCTCGGTCCGCATCTTCGTCGACACGCTCTGGCGCGAGCCGGGCGCCAGCGGGGAACTCACACGCAAAGAAGCCTCATGATGCCGGCCGCCAACGATCGCTCCCGGCCAGCCGGCGACGACACCAGCGATCTCGGCTTGCTGTTCCATCGCTTGAACAACCAGCTCGGGATCATTCTCGCCAATGCAGAACTGCTCGAGGCGAAATCGGCCGACGAGATGGGGCGCGCGCGCGCCGCCCAGGTCGTATCGAGCGTCCTCGACGCGATGACCACCGCCCGCGAAATCCGCCTCCGTTCCCGCTAGCCTTCCGGGGCCAGACCCCGCCCGTCCGAGCGTCCGGGGTCAGAC
>JBKPSE010000636.1:0-2680 GCA_046765855.1 Acidobacteriota bacterium
CACCTTCTCCGTCGACCTGCCGCAGGCCACGTACCCTGAACCTCATCATCGCATCGCCTTCTTCGATCGCCTGCACGAACGGCTACGCCGCTCGCCCGGCGTGCGCGCGGTCGGCATGGTGCAGACGATCCCGATCCGGGCTGACTACCTGCTCGCTTTCTCGATCCAGGGGAAACCGTCCGAACCGGGCAGGGCACCTTCTGCCAACTATCGTGCGGTATCGCCCGGCTATTTCGACGCGTTGACGATCCCGCTGGTGCGTGGCCGCCTCTTGACGGAGCAGGACGTGCCGCCGCGAAAGGTGGCGGTGATCGACGAGGCGTTTGCGAGGCAGCACTTCGACGGTGAAGACCCGATCGGCCGCCGGATCGACATCGGCAACGGCGGCGAGAACTTCTACGAGATCGTCGGGGTGGTCGGCAGCGTGAAATACGAGGGGCTGGACACGGCCCCGCGCCCGACGATGTACGCTCCGTTCAGCACCGAACCGTTCAGGACGATGTGGATGATGGTGAAGACGGCGGGGGAGCCCACCGACTTCGCGCCAACCGCGCGCCAGGTGCTGCGAGAGCTGGATCCCGCGATTCCGGCAGCGGCGCTGCAGCGGCTGGACACGGTCATTACCGAATCGGTCGCGCAGCGCCGCTTCTCGATGCTGTTGCTCGCGGCCTTCGCGTTGGTCGCGGTGTTTCTTGCCGCTGTCGGTCTGTATGGCGTGCTCGCATATGCGGTCAGCCAGCGCACCCAGGAGATCGGCTTGCGCATGGCGATTGGCGCGCAGCGCGGCGACGTCCTGCGCATGGTGCTCGGCGGAGGCATGAAGCTCGCCGCGGCCGGTGTCGCCGTCGGGCTTCTCGCCGCGCTGTGGCTCGCCCGCTACGTCGCGACGATGCTGTTTGGTGTGACGCCGTTTGACGCAGTGAGCTACGGCGCCACCGTCGGCATCCTCCTCGCCGTGTCCGTCCTCGCGTGCTACGGTCCGGCCCGCCGCGCCACCACGGTCGATCCACTGGTTGCGCTGAAAGCTGAGTAGGGTCGCAGTTCGGAACGCGATTGGACTGACCGGGAACGAGATGCAGATTGGGATGAGACGGGGTCGAAAATCACGGTCGCCTCGCCATGATGTGGTCGACGATGTGCTCGGCATCGCGCCCCACACCTCCCACCAGCGCCGAGCTCAGCGAGTAGAGGAAGAGAAGCCCCATGAAGTAGAGGCCTGCGCAGGAGTCGACTATGCCCCTATCATGACGGGGAATGCCATTGAGCATTGGCACAGAGAAGTCAATCCAGTCGTAAACGGGTGCGTAGCCGGTGCACCAGATGACATTCGACACCTCGAGGACCCGTCCATTCTCGAGGACTGGAAATCCGTTGCTGACGCCCGTCACTCGCGGAACTCGTTCTATGCCTGCGGGAGCGAAGTCATTTCGCCGCACTCGCCCCAGAGGGATTCCACGAGGCGGGTTGATAAAGTGGTCGCGGAGCTTCCTTCCAAGCGCCGTCTTCACCGTCAACCGCGTTGCCACCAGCCAGATCATGGGTGTGAGCAGGCGATCGAGACGACTTCCGGCCCGCGCGGGTTCCTGCCCCGTGTCCGGGCCTGCTAGCCACGTCCGGTGGTTGCGACTGAGCTCGATGGCGATCTCAGCCCCGGAGTTCCCGGCGCCCACGACGAGCACTGCGCCTTTCTGAATCTGGGATGGGTTGCGATACTCCTTCGAGTGAAATTGGACGATGCCCTTGTCCAGCTCGCGTGCGAACGATGGAACTCTGGGATTGTTGAAGGCGCCGGTCGCCACCACCACGTTCTCGGCGATCAGCGTGTGCTGCCCGCCTCTCACTTCGAATCGATCCCCCGTCTTCGCCAGTCGCTCGACCTTGACGCCGGTTCGGACAGGGAGGTCGAACACGCGGGCATATGCCTCCAAATAGTCGGCGGTCTCGTCCTTGGTCGGATAAGCCCCGGGAGATCCGGGAAACGGCATCCCTGGCAGTCCGTTGTAACGGGCCGGCGTAAACAGACGCAACGAATCCCACCGCTTCCGCCAGGCATCGCCGATGCGCTCGTTCTGGTCCAGGATGACGAACGGCAGCCTCTGTTGCTTGAGGTAATAGCCAACAGCCAGACCTGCCTGGCTGCCGCCGATGACGACGGTTCCCGGCGTCCGATCGATCATTGCCCTTTAGCTTTCGACCCGAAATATCTCCCGCCGGCCGCTCTCGACGAGGTCGTGATAATCAGCCATTACCTTCCCGACGCTCTCGTTCGCCGTGAGCTTCTGCTCCACGGCAAAGAAATCATCGATCTTCTCGACCCGCGCTTCCGCGACGATGGTCCAGAACGGCTCGCCCGTGACATCGGTGAGCAGGCGCATCGGTTCGTGCCCCATCTCCTGGAGGGCGTGCGAGATCGCTCTGAACTTTTCAGTCATCTGGCGGACCTTGCCCGGTCTGCAGTGCAGGACCTCACGAATCACGTACATGACACGCTCCTCTCAGGTAGTCCTTGGCGATGAAGCCGCGGTCTCATTCGCCGCAGCCATGATGCGTCCGATGTTCTGGTTCGACATGAAATCGGGCAGCGGGATGGCCCCGGTGATCGCCGACAGAAACGCGTTGGTGGCATCCTGGTTGCCGCGCAGCGCACCAAAGAGGGCTTGCATCTCCGGCGGGGGAGGCT
>JBKPSE010000637.1:0-5052 GCA_046765855.1 Acidobacteriota bacterium
GACGGGCATCAGCGCGCTCTTCTATACGAGCACCCACGATCGGCTGCGCACCTATTTCAGTCCGCGCTTTACCTATCAGCGCAGCAGCGGTGAAACCGAGGCCAGCGGAGTCACCGTCTCCACGACCGACTCGAGCGGCAATGCTTACGGCGGCGCGGGATCCTTCGGCGCGCAGTACGATCTGGCCGACCGATTCAGCGTGTTCGGCGAAGTGGGATTCGGCTTCTCACACCTGACGTCGAAGTCGGACGCGTCGTCGTCGAAGGTCAGCGGCAACGGATGGGGAACGCGCACAGGCGTCGGCATCATCCTTTTCTTCTGAATTCTGTTCACGGGAGATCAGCTGGTCAGGAGCAGGCCGCGTATTGCTGCTTCTGATCGCGTTGTCTCACGCAGTCTTTGCGGACAGGAACTCCCGCAGCAGGTTCTGCGCCACACGAGTGCGGTAACGCGCGGTCGAGCGGGCGTCGTCGATCGGCGCAATCTCGGTGCGCAGAGTGCGCTCCGCGGCGGCGATCGTGTTCTCGTCGAGCGGCTGGCCGCGCAGAGCATTCTCGGTAGCGATCGCGCGGACCACCGTCGGCGCGACGCTGCCAAGCGCGATGCGCACGTCCTGGACGACGCCGTTGTCCACGCCGAGCAGTCCGGCGACGCAGACCTTCGAGATCGCCTGGGCGCGCCGCGTGCCGACTTTTCGATAGAACGACGTCGCGCCCGATCTGAAGGTCGGCCGCAGCGGCGGAACGATGACGCGCGCAATGAGTTCCCCGGGCGCGATGTCCATCTGCTTATACCCGCGATGGAATCCGTGATACGGGACGCGGCGCCTGCCTGACGCCGAGATCAGCTCGAGCTCCGCGTCGTACACGAGCAGGACGGGCGGCGTGTCCGCGGCCGGCGACCCGTTGGCGATGTTGCCGCCAATCGTGCCGCGGTTTTGGGTTGCGACGCCGCCGGTCTCGCGCGCGGCCGCACCGAGCAACGGATAGTCGCGCGACAGACGCGCGGAACGCAGGATCTCCGTGTAGGTCGTCAGCGCTCCAATACTGACGCCGCCGTCGACCTCCTCGATGCCGAGCAGCTCGCGGCAGTTCTGCAGGCTCATGTAGCGTCCCGGCGGAAGGTGCCCCGCCTCGAGCACGACCATCAAATCGGTTCCGCCGGCAAACGGACGTGTGTGCGGATGCTGCGCGAGATCGTCCAGCGCTTCGCCGAGCGACCGCGGGATGACGAGCTGATACTTGTCGAGGAGCGGAATCATTCTTCGTCAATCGCTGGCGCAGCTCGTCCGCCGTCTGACATCATCGCCGCCGAGCCGCCTCGAGCACCGCCTCGAAGATGCGCATGTAGCCGGTGCAGCGGCACAGATTACCGGCGAGCGCCAGCCGCACGTCCTCTTCGCTCGGCTCCGCGGCGCGATTGAGCAATTCGACCGCGGCGAGCACCATGCCGGGCGTGCAGATGCCGCATTGCGCGCCGCCGTGCTCGAGAAACGCTTCCTGCACTTCGTGCAGCATGCCGCCGCTCGAGACGCCTTCGATCGTGGTAATCGCCGCGCCCTGCGCGTGCGCGAGCGGTGTGAGACAGCTGTTGACGAGGGCGCCGTCGAGCAGCACGCCGCAGGCGCCGCACTCCCCTTCAGCGCATCCTTCTTTAGTACCCGTGAGGCCGGACGCGCGGATCGCGTCGAGCAGCCGAGCCATTGGATGCCCTTCGAGGACAGTGCGGCGTCCATTGAGTGTGCACGACACTCGCAATGCGTCAGCCAAGCGCCGGCTCCATCAGCTCCATCAACCGCTCGGGCGTCAGCGGCAGCTGGCGCACGTCGATCCCCGTCGCATCCGCAACGGCGTTGAAGATCGCCGGCGCAGGTCCGTCCATCGGCAGTTCACCGATGCCCTTGGCGCCGGCTGGTCCGTGCTGATAGGGAATCTCCTCGAAATAGACGCGAATCTCGGGCAGGTCCATCGACGTCGGCATGATGTAGTTGGTCATCTGCGAATTCGCCATCCGGCCTTCGCGCCAGACGACGTCTTCGTAGAGCGCCCAGCCGATGCCCTGCGCCACGCCCCCTTCGATCTGTCCCGCGGCGAGCGTCGGATTGATCACGCGCCCGACCTCCTGCACCGCGACGAAATCATCGACGCGCGTCTCCCACGTCCGCGTATCGACCGAGACTTCCGCGGCGTAGACCGCCCATCCGTACGTGCCGTACGCGTCACCGACGTACTTGTCGTCGTCCCAGCGCAGCCCCTTCGGCGGTTCGTACTGCGCTGTGCCGCGCAGCGGGCCGAACGTGCGCACGTAATGCGCGCACGAGGACAGGAACTCCGTGCGGCTGTAGCTCGCGGGCAGGTAGCCCGAATCGATCAGCGCGTGCTTGACGGCCAGCGCCGCGGTTTCAATCAGCTTGCCGACGACCATGCAGGTCCGCGACGCGACCGTCGGTCCGCTGTTGGGGACGACTGCCGTATCCGGCTGCTGCACCTCGACGTCGGCGCAGTCGATGCCGAGAGCTTCCGCGGCGATCTGCGAAAAAATCGTGTTGGTGCCCTGGCCGATCTCGGTGCTTGCGGCAAGCACGCGCACGAAGCCGTCGCTGGTTCCTTCGACGTGGACGACGGAGTGAAGATGCACTTCGCCCGAACCGGTGAAGCCGGCGCCGTGCATGAATGCCGCCAGGCCGATGCCTTTCTTGATTGCGCTGCCGCTGTTCTCGCGCGCGAAGCGGCGGCGCTTGGCGTGATAGTCGGAGAGGACGAGCGCGCGATCCATCAGCGCCGACATCGCGACCGGTTCGTTAATCGTCTGCCCGACCGACAGCGTGTCGCCCGGGCGGATGAAATTGCGCTTGCGGAAATCTGCAGGCGTCAGGCCGACGGCCTTCGCCACCCGATCCATCTGGCGCTCGAGCGCGAAGATGCTCTGCGGCGCGCCGAAGCCGCGGAACGCGCCATGCGGCGGCGCGTTGGTCGCGACCGCGCGTCCCTGCACGCGAATGTTGGGACACATGTAGGGTCCGGCGGCGTGAATCGTGCCGCGCGACAAGACGACGGGCGACAACGTGCAATAGGCGCCGCCGTCGATGGTGAACTCGATGTCCATCGCCAGCAGCCTGCCTTCGCGCGACACCGCCGTACGATGACGTGTGCGGGACGGATGGCGCTTCGTCGTCGCCGCCATGTCTTCGCTGCGGCCGTAGATCATCTTGACCGGGCGTCCGGCCTTCCACGCCAGCAGCGCGGCGTGGCCGGCGATCACGGACGGGTATTCTTCCTTGCCGCCGAAGCCGCCGCCGGTTTCCATCTGGATCACGCGCACGCGCTCGACGGGCAGGCCGAATAGTCCAGCCAGCGCGTTGTGCACGTAATACGGGCACTGCATCGAACCCCACACGGTCACGCCGTGATCGCGATCGAAGGTGGCGATCATCCCGTTCGGCTCGATGTAGAGCTGCTCCTGCGCTCCCGTCTCGTACTCCCCTTCAACGACGATGGCGGCGGACTCGAACGCCTTGTCGACGTCTCCTTTGCTGACGGTATAACGCTTGAAAATGTTGTCGGCACCCCAGATGATCTCGCGCTGCGCGAGCGATTCGTCGATCGTGAACACCGCCGGCAGCGGCTCGATGTCGAACGTGACGTGCCGCCGCGCATCGTCTGCCCGTGCACGATCCGCGTGCGCGATGAGAACGATCGGCTCCTCCGGATGGTTGACGGCGTCACTGGCGAGATACGGTTGATCGTCCTCGATCAGTTTGACGCGGTTGTTCCCGGGAATGTCTTTGGCGGTGACGATGACGAACGATGTCCAGTCGATCGCCGGATCGAAATGGATCGCCTTGATGCGGCCGCGCGCGACCGGACTGCGCACGGTGACGCCGTGCAGCACGTTCGCCGGCGCCACGTCGTCGACGTACAGCGCCTGCCCCGTGAGCTTGGCGCGTCCTTCCTTGCGCCTCACGGCCCGGCCGATCTGCGGCGTCTCCATGCTGGCGATTCTATAGCTGGTATACGCTTTTCGTGTGCAGAGCCCGGCCCATCGCAGACAGCCGATCCATACCGTCTATGGCGGCGCCCACCTTTTCAAGCGTGACACGGCGGCGAAGCTTGGCGCGACGGCGCGCAAAGCGATGGACGAATTCGCGCCCGACGCGGGAACGCTGGGCGATGTGCTCGGCCTGGCCCCGGATGCAGCGCAGCGCGTCTACTCGCGCGTGCGGGAGAAGTTGCAGCGCGAGCCGGTCGAAGACTTCCGCCTCGATTTCGAGGACGGCTACGGCAATCGCAGCGACGACGAGGAAGACGGCCATGCGCAGTCGGCGGCGCTGGAAGTCGCCGCTGGCGCGAAGGACGGTTCTCTGCCGCCGTTCATTGGTATTCGCGTCAAGAACTTGGGCGACGAGCTGCGCGATCGCGCGCTGCGCACGACGCGGCTGTTTCTCGATCGGCTGGTGGGCGAGACCGGCGGACGGCTTCCGTCCAACTTTGTCGTTACGCTGCCCAAGATCACCGCCAGGGGTCAGGTCTGCAAAATGGCCGATGCGCTGGGGCAGGTCGAGTCATCGCACGGTCTGGCGTCAGGTACGCTGCGCATCGAGCTGATGGTGGAGACGCCGTTCTCGATCTTCGACGAGCGCGGCGCGGTCAGTCTGCCCTCACTCGTTGCCGAAGGCAACGGACGCGTCGTCGCCGCGCATTTCGGTACCTACGACTACACGGCGTCGCTTGGCATCACCGCCGCGCACCAGCACATGCGCCACCAGGTCTGCGACTTCGCGCGCGGCGTCATGCAGATCGCGCTCGCGGGAACCGACGTGTGGATCTCGGACGGCGCGACGAACGTGCTGCCGGTTGGCAGGGACCGGGGGGCGATCCACCAGGCCTGGCGGCTGCACTACGACGACATCCGGCATTCGCTGACCAATGGGTTCTACCAGGGCTGGGATCTGCATCCCGCGCAACTTGTCACGCGCTATGCGGCGGTGTACGCGTTCTTTCTCGAGAGCCTCGACGCGGCGTCGGCGCGGCTACGCAACTTCATCGGCAAGGC
>JBKPSE010000638.1:0-6937 GCA_046765855.1 Acidobacteriota bacterium
TTGGAGGACAGCATGAAAGCTTGGGCAGGATTGATGCTGTGCGCATGGCCGCTGCTGGCGTCTGCCGCAGAGACCGGAGGCATCGCGACTCTCTACACGCGGGATCCGATCGCGTGTTCATTCGCGTTCGGCGACGGGCTCTACGGCCAGGTCGTTGAGAACGGCGTCGTCAAGAATCGACAGAGCGACATCGACTTCGGACGCTATGCGACGGACCAGTTCTCCGCGGGCGTCGAGGGCGGGCGTCTCGGGGCGATTGTCGACGTGGGCACGGCGCTGGAGCTGCAACGTCGATATCGTTATTCCGAGACTGTCGGCAGTCCCCAGGGGTTCTCGTCGCTTCGAATCGCCGGCGGCAAGGTGGTTGTCAGCACCAACTACAAGACCGGCACTATCGAGCCGTTGAAGGAGGCGGACTTGCTTGTGGCCACGAAGGCGCGGGCTCAGGCCGCCGTCGTCCCCGGTCACATCTACTTGATACGGATCGTCGATCGGCACGACCCTGGCTTCGAGCGAATCGCCAAGCTGCTTGTGCTCGATCACCGGCCTGGGTCATCGGTGACCTTTCGCTGGGAACTACTCAAATAAAAAGACGTCGAGCTGTTCAGTGCCATCAGTCGTGCAGGCAACCGACGCGTGCCTCGACCCGTAGCCGTTACCCCAACAACGATGAGGAACCTGTCGCCGCTCGTGTCGGTGAACTTGTTGACGCCGTCGCGGACGCTCCGAACAGGCGCACAACCTATGAAGTGCAGCAAATGTGAGAAAGAGGCCAGAGCCGTCTGCCAGTTCTGCGGCCGCGCCGTGTGCGAAGCGCACATCGAGGCACAGCGGTTCGTCACTGGCTTTACGTCCGTCACCGGCATGCTGAGCACGAACAACGCGGTCAGCGTCGAAGATGCCGTCTGGTGCGGCACATGCCATCCCCTGTACCATCGGTCGTCGTGAGCTACACGGGACGCCAGGCTGACGGAACGCGATGTCCATGATTCGGATCGCCCGAATGATTCCTCAGCTGAGGACGACGGAGCGCGCGGACGAACGCGGGGTGCAATGTCACCATCGTCAGCCGCCGATGATGCTGGAAAGATGGAAGCGAACTCGCTAGCATCGGGACGCTGGCGAGTGGCGCTCACCTCATCCATCTTCACCTTCGAGATCGATCTCGCCGACGCCGATCGCGGCGTTTACGAACATCTCGACCTGCGCGTCGCCCGCCATCCGTCGGAATCCGACGAGTTCCTCGTCGGCCGCGTGCTGGCGTATTGCCTCGAGTTTACAGAGGGGATCGCGTTCTCGCGCGGCTTGTCCGACGCCGACGATCCACCAATTGCCGTGCGCGATCTGACCGGCGCGCTGCGGGTGTGGATCGACGTTGGCACGCCATCCATCGAGCGGCTGCATCGCGCATCGAAAGCTGCCCCTCGCGTCGTGGTTTACATTCACAAGGATCACGGACAATGGCTTGCGTCACTCGAAGGCGCGAAGATCCATCGCGCCGACGAGCTCGAGCTGCGCACGATCGAGCGCGGCCTGATCCGCCAGCTGGCGGATGCGCTGGAGCGCCGGATGTCGTTCGCACTGTCGGTCGCCGAAGGGGAGCTGTTCGTATCACTCGGCGATCGAACGGTGGCGGGCAAGGTCGAACGCGTCCGGCTGCGATAATCAGGACGTGATGCTCGAGACGCGCGTCGCATGGCTGTTCAGCTCGAGCGGCTGAGGGGTGGCGACCTGTGTGGTGCCGTTCTTGACGATCCGCCGCCATGCATGCCGCATGACTGCTTGCGTGCGAGCTACCCAGCCGGCGCGGGCGCGGGCTACAGATCGTCTTCGAAGCCGAGGAGTACGCCATGATTGTTGAAGCACAGGTAGCGATCGATGCATCCAAGGCGGCGATCTGGGCCGCAATCACCAACATCGAGCGCGCGTCGGCAATCATCAGCGGGATCGAAAAGATCGAGGTTCTCGAGAAACCGGCACACGGGCTCGTCGGACTCAGGTGGCGCGAGACCCGCACTCTCTTCGGCAAGCCAGCGACGGCGGAAAAGTGGATCACCGATGCCGCCGAGAACGAGTTTTACCAGACGAGAGCGGAAGATGGCGGATTCGTATTCCTGACCACCAAGCGCATTTCCCAGAGCAATGGCCGCGTCACGTTGTCCGAGTGTCACGAGTCCAGGCCGCAAAGTATCGTCGCGAAGTTCATGGCGATTCCGATGAGGCTGTTTTTCAAGGGCGTCATCAGAACAGCCGCCCTCAAGGACTTGAACGATATCAGGGCCGCGGTTGAAACCGCCGCCTCGTCCAAATCGTCTTCTTCATAGCTTTTCGGTCGCGAGCGGCGCGCTTCCCTCTCGCGCCTCGATCGCACGCTCAACCTCGAGGGCCCAGGGGTGCGGCGGGATGATCGCGGTCAGACCTGTCTTCCTCGTCCTCTCTGTCGCCGCGCTCGTTGCGGGATGCGCGGGATTTGGTATCGAGCGCAAGCCACGCTACGTCGTGACGATCGATCCGGTCGATCTCGGGATCGGCTCAGGACGGTTCTGCGTGGCCGTCGACCTGCGCGATCCTCACGGGGTGTGGTGGTGGGAGCCGGGCAAGGACTGTTCGACGCGGCGTACCGGTCCTGACGTGTTCCATGCGGAGAACGCCTCCGTCACTTCTTCCCGCGGCGAACAGCCCGCGGACGTCAGATTTCGGATCCCGTTGAAGCGGCATCCGTCCTCGACCGAGCCGCCATTCGCCGACATCGTGCTGAGACTCGAGAACGGATTCGCGTCGGTGCCGGCCACAGCCAGCCGGACGGCAACAGGCGTGCGCGCCGATCTGGCGATCCGCGAGGAATGGCGTTGATTTACCTCGACGCGCAGCGTAGCCGCACGCTCTCAGCGGTCGAGGCGGTTGCCCTCATTTCGCATTGAGAATCGTGAGCGCTTGATCGAACGCCTGCTTCAGACTGGCAAGATCACCGAGGTCAATCGACGTCGCCACCGGATCGAGCAGTCCTGTAGATAGATAGGCCCTCGGACCACGTGGAGACTGACGGATGGCCAGGCGGAAACCACCCGCGGTGGTAAATGACGATTCCGTGGCCTGCCGATCGTCATGCGTCCATCTCGGCTCGAGTCCCATCATCGTCGTCAGGCCGCGCGAGAGCTGGACGAGCTCTTCGAGGTCGATGAAGCTCGTGCCGTCCTGGCGGCCGCGGCTTTCGGGATCGCGCACCTGCACGCGAAGTCCCTTGAGCCGCTGTCGGGAATCGGGCGCCTCCACGACCACGGCGTCGATCCGCAGGCTGGGACCAAAACGCATGTCGATGCGGTAATAATCGACGACAATCACCACGTTGGGCGCAGCGAGAAGCGATTCGATCCTCGTCGGAATGATCGGCTCGAGCGGCAGCGCGAGAGACCGTGCCGCGGGCATCTGGGCCCAGACTGCCCTCGGCTCGGTGAGGGCCAGGATGACGGGAAGAGCGACGAAAGTGCACCGACGGAAGATCAAGCCACGCATATCCGTCTCCTCGTGCAGACCGCCTGGCAGGCAATGACATTGTACCGCGGCCCCTCGTCCCCTGTGCGAATCGTCGAGATGTTCGTCTGACGGGACTCGTCGACCCGGCGCCAACCCGCGGGGCGATCGCACCGTCCAAGAGACGCGACCGATGCACGACCTCCGTTACGCCCTGCGTGCCCTTCGCCGCAGCCCCGGCTTCGCCGCGATTGCCGTTCTCTCGCTCGCTCTCGGCATCGGCGCCAATACCGCCATCTTCAGCGTCTCCTGGGTGTTGTTCTCGCAGCCGCTCGCGGTCGCCGATCCCGAGGGGCTTGTCGCCGTCACCAATCGCCTGACGGTGCCGCGCGGCCCTGGCCTGCGCGGCATGTGGCAGATCAACGGCACCATGTATCGCGATCGTGCCAGCGGCCGCAGCTATCGCGCCAACCTTTCGTTTCCCGCGTATCAGGCGCTGCGCGCCGCCGCCGGCGACGCGGCGGACCTCTTCGCCTATTCCTTCATCCGCGAAGCGAACATCTCCGTCGACGGCTGGTCGACCACAGGGGCGGGCGCGCTCGTCAGCGGCAACTACTTCCGCGGCACCGGCGCGGCGATCGCGCTCGGCCGCGCTCTTACGGAGGACGACGATCATCCCGGCGCTTCGGCAGCCGTGATCAGCCACCGCTTCTGGCTCAGCGCGATGGGCGGCGATCCGAGCGCCATTGGCCGCACGCTGCGCCTCAACGGCGTGCCGTTCACCATCGTTGGCGTCAGCGGACCCGGATTCCTCGGCATGTCGAGAGGCGGTTTCTTTCCGCCGATGGACGTCACCATTCCGCTGCACGCCCAGCCGGCGGTTGCGCCGTCGTGGGGGCCGCGCGGCGCATCACTCTTCACCAGCGATGTCGTGTTCTGGATTCATTCGATGGCGCGCGTGCGCAAGGATGCGCCGCTGGCGCCGCTCGAGGCCAGACTCGGCGCAACCTTCGCGGCGTGGCTGAAGGGGTCGAGCGAGCCGTCGTACCAGCGCGCCACCGACGTCGAGGTGCGGCTGCTGCCCGGCGGCCGCGGTGTCGACGACCTGTCGCCGCGCGCCGGACAACCAGTCCGCCTGCTCACCGCGGTCGTCGCTGTCGTCCTGCTTCTGGCCTGTGTCAATCTGGCGAACCTGATGCTCGCCCGCGGTGTGTCGCGCACCCGCGAAACCTCGATTCGACTCGCGCTCGGCTCGGGCCGCCTCCGGCTCATCCGCCAGGCGCTCGTGGAAAGCCTGCTGCTCGCAGCCGCCGGCAGTGCGCTCGGATTGTGGATCGGCGTGTTCGGCGGGCGCGCCCTGCTGCGCATGCTGACGGCCGGTACCGGTCCGATCGCGATGACGCTGACCGTCGACTGGCGCATGCTCATCGTCACCGCGGCAATCGCCTGCGCCGCGACCGTGCTGTTCGGCGTAATCCCGGCGATCCGTCTCGTGCGCCGCGACATCGCGCCGCCGATGAAGTTGGCGGCCGGCATCGGCGCACCGCGGCTGCGCCCCGCCGCCATTCTGATGGCCGCGCAGGTCGCGGTTTCCGTGCCGCTGGTCGCGGGAGCCGCGATCTTCCTGCAGACGATGCACAACCTGCAGCGTGTCGATCTGGGCTTCAACCCCGATCGCCTGATCTCCTTCCGTATCGATCCGTCGCTGAGCGGCTACGCGCGGGCGCGGGTGGAACGGACGTTCGAGCTCACGCTGGATCGCGTCCGCGCCATGCCCGGGGTCGCTTCGGCATCGCTGGTCGCGGACCCGCTGCTAAGCGGCATCAGCTCGAATACGACGGTGACGCGCGAGGACGGCACGACGGCAGACATTCATTTCAACCGCATCGGGGCCGACTACTTCGCGACAATGGGGATCGGGCTGGTTGCCGGGCGTTCGATCGACGAACGCGATCACGCCGGCGCTCCGCAGGTGGCCGTGATCAACGAAAGCGCCGTTCGCGCGCTCTTTGGGACGGCCTCGCCGCTCGGGCGTCACTTTCGCGCATTCAACGTCGAAACGGAAGTCGTTGGCGTCGCGCGCGATGCGAAGTACGACAGCGTGAGGAAAGCGCCGCCGCCGACCATGTTCCTCGCGTACGCGCAGACGCCTCAGCCGCTCACACTCGGCGCCATGTACGTCGTCGCGCGTACCACCGCCGCGCCTGCGGCGATCATGGGCGCGCTGCGCGGTGTTGTGGGGGACGTCGATCGCGACGTCCCGGTCAGCCGGATGCGCACGCAAACGGAACAGATCCAGCAAACGCTGGGCACCGAACTCGCGTTCACGCGCCTGTTGTCGGCGTTCGGCGCGTTCGCGCTGTTTCTCGCCTGCATCGGGCTGCACGGCCTGACGGCCTACGCCGTCGCGCGCCGGACGAGCGAGATCGGTCTGCGCATCGCGCTCGGCGCGCAGCGCGGCAACGTCCTGTGGCTGATCCTGCGGCAAGCGGCTGTGGTCACCGCGGTCGGACTCGCCGCCGGCGTTCCGATGGCGATCGCCGGAAGCCGGACGGTAGCGGCGATGTTGTACGGCGTACAGCCCGCCGATCCGACCAGCCTGTCCGTGGCCGTCGCGCTGATGACGAGCGTCGCAGCGGTCGCCGCCTACCTGCCGGCGCGGCGCGCGGCGCGCCTCGAGCCGCTGACCGCGCTCAGAGTCGAGTAACAGTCAAAATCGTTCCCTGACGCCGTGTATTCTCAACGTAAGATCCGTTGACTGCGGAGGAGTCGCGAGATTCCGCGAGTTGATGGTCGATGCTCCGATCGACCGGACGCAAGCAACAGTCGCGCTTGATCGCATCCCACATGTCCTTCCGACCTGCCGCATCCGGCACGGCTGCTCCATCCATAGTTGCGGCGCTCCTGGTGACCTGGTTCGTGACGGCCGCTTGGGATTTCGTGTGTGCCAGCATGCTCAGCATGTTCGCGTACGGCTCGACGTTCAGCCGGCTCTGGCAAGGTGTTGCCGCTACGGTACTTGGGCCAGCCGCGACGACGATGGGCGCACGGGGCGTGGCCGCAGGGCTGGCGCTGCATCTGCTCGTCGCGCTCGTGTGGTCAGCTGTATTCGTCGTCCTCCTTGCCCGTTCCGTCACGCTCCGGCGCGTTGTAGAAAGTCCGCGCGGCGCCATTGCGGTGGCGATGCTTTACGGGCCGTTCATCTGGCTCGTGATGTCGATCGCGGTGATTCCCCTGGCGACGGGGAGGCCGCCTGCGTTCGGATTCAGGTGGTGGGTGCAGGTATTCGCGCATGTGCCATTCGTCACCCTGCCGATCGTCTTCACCGCGCGGCGAGCGCTTGGCATCGCCGCGCCGATCACGCGGCGAACCGCGGCGCAGCAGCGTGCGCTGTGAGGTCCGTTGGGCCACGCTACGGCAGAACCATTTCGATTCGCGACTTCCCAATCGCGCCGTTGACGTAATG
>JBKPSE010000639.1:0-3603 GCA_046765855.1 Acidobacteriota bacterium
ACCCAACACGGCGCTCTGTCCGGTGTGCGCCGGTCTTCCCGGAGCGCTGCCGGTCCTCAACAAGCGTGCGGTGGAGCTCGCCACGCGCGCGGCGCTGGCGCTCGGATGCCGCGTCCACCCCGGGTCCGTGTTCGCGCGCAAGAACTACTTCTATCCCGACCTTCCCAAGGGTTACCAGATCTCGCAGTACGACCGTCCCCTGGCCACCGCAGGGGAGGTGACGTTCACCTCGAACGGCCGAACGGTGCGCGTGGGCATCACCCGCATTCACATGGAGGAAGATGCGGGGAAGTCGCTGCACGACGGGCTGGCCGACTCCTCGCGCTGGACGCACCTGGATTTCAATCGCAGCGGCGTGCCTCTGATCGAAATCGTCACCGAGCCCGATCTACGTTCGGCCGCCGACGCCGCGGAGGCGTTCAGCCGCGTGCGCGAGGTGCTGGTCGCGATCGGCGTCAACGACGGCAACATGGAGGAGGGCAGCCTGCGCTGCGACGCCAACGTGTCGGTGCGCCCCGCCGGCGAGCGCGCCTTTGGCGTCAAGACGGAGCTGAAGAACCTGAACTCCTTCCGGCACGTGCAGCGCGCAATTGAATTCGAGATCGAGCGGCACGTCACCGCGCGTGAGCAGGGTGCGTCGATCGTTCAGGAGACGCGCCTCTACGATCCGGCCTCCGGCCGCACGACGGTGATGCGGACGAAGGAGGAAGCAGACGATTACCGCTACTTCCCCGAACCGGATCTGCCGCCACTCGCGCTCGAGTCGGCATGGATCGAGGAAATCCGGCGGACGCTGCCCGAGCTGCCGCAAGCGCGCCGCGCCCGCTTCGTCGCCGAATACAAGCTTCCCGAGTACGATGCCGGCGTCCTGACGCAGTCGATGGCGCTGGCCGATTACTTCGAACGTGTCGCTGCCGCCGCCGGCAATGCCAAGGCGGCCAGCAACTGGGTGATGGGGGAGTTTACGCGCAAGTTGAACGAGAGGCGTGACTCAATCGAGCAGGCGCCGCTTGCACCCGATGCGCTCGCTGAATTGATCGTGCTCGTCGAAAAGGGAACGATCACCGGACCGGTCGCCAAGGACGTGTTCGAGAAGATGTACGCCTCCGGACGTCGCGCCGGCGACATCGTCAGCGCCGAGGGGCTGGCCAGGATCGACGATCAGGCGGCGATCGACGCGATCGTCGCCGACGTCCTCACCGGGCATGCGGCGACGGTCGCCGAGTACCGCGCCGGAAAAACCAAGACGTTCGGATTCCTGGTCGGCCAGGTGATGAAGGCGACCGCGGGGAAGGCGGATCCCGCGCGCGTCAACGAAAGCGTGCGCCGCGTGCTCGAGACATTGCCGGCGGGCGATCGATGACCGGATCCGAGGGGCGATTGACGTTGCCGGTGGCGAAGCCGTGATCGAAGCACAGAACGTTTCCAAGATGTACGCCCGCGGCGTCTACGCGCTGCGCGACTTGTCGCTTCGCATCGACAAGGGAGAGTTCGTCTTTCTGACCGGTCCCAGCGGCGCGGGAAAGTCGACGCTGCTGCGGCTGCTGCTGCGGCAGGAGATCCCGACGGAAGGCCGTCTCATGGTCGGCGGCCGCGACCTCGCCAGGCTCTCGACCCGTCAGGTACAGGCGTATCGGCGCTCTCTCGGCTTCGTGTTCCAGGATTTCAAGCTGCTACCGAACAAGACGGTGCTCGACAACGTGGCCTTCGTCCCGCGCGTGCTCGGCATGGCCTCGTCGCAACAGCAGCGGCGCACCTTTCAGGTGCTGAAGTGGGTCGGACTGCAGCACCGCATGAACGCCTTCCCGCTCGAGCTCTCCGGCGGCGAGCAGCAGCGCATCGCCATCGCCCGCGCCCTGGTCAACGATCCGGTGATCATCCTCGCCGACGAACCGACGGGCAATCTCGATCCGGATCTTTCGCTCGAGATCATGAACCTGTTCCGCGAGATCAACGCACGAGGCACGACCGTGCTGGTCGCCACGCACGATCGGGAGCTGATTCGCCGCGTCGGCCGCCGCACCTTGACGCTCGATCGCGGCGCGGTCGTGGAGATCACCTGATGCGCGCGCTCTCGTACTTTTTCAGCGAAGCCTCCGAGAGTCTCTGGCGGACGCGGCGCGCCGCGGTGCTCTCGACGCTGACCATCGCCGCCGGCCTGTTCGTGCTCGGTTTCTTTCTGATGGTCAACGCCAATCTGCAGCGCGTGATCGGCCGCTGGACCGACGCGGCGGAGCTCGCCGTCTACCTGCGTGACGATGCGCAGCCGGAACACGTCAGCGTGATCACCGACCTTCTCAACAAGAGCGGACTTGCGGCGAACGTGCAGTTCTTCTCCAAGGATGAAGCGAAAAAAGAATTTGCGCGCGACTTCCCCGATCTCGCGGCCGCCGCCGCGAGCATGGAGCGCAACCCGTTCCCGGCGTCATTCGCGGTGAGGCTGAACGCGCAGGCGCAGTCGGCGCCAGCGGCCGTCGAGAACCTCGCGGCAACGCTTGGCGGCGTCGCCGGCGTCGCCGACGTGCGCTACGACCGGACGTGGATCGCGCGCCTCAGCTCGACGATTGGCGCCATCCGCGGCGTCGGTCTGGTGATCATCCTGCTGATGGCGGTCGCCAGCGCCATGACTGTTGCCAGCGTCGTCCGCCTCACCGCCATGGCGCGCGCGCACGAACTTGAAATCATGCAGCTCGTCGGCGCGCCCTTTGCCTACATCCGTGGTCCGTTCATCGCCGAAGGTTTGCTGCAGGGGGGCATCGGCGCGATCGCCGCCGTAGCCTTTCTGCTGCTGACATTTGCGGGGATTCGCGCCCGCTACGGCAGCTTCCTTTCCGACGCCGTGGGGCTGACAGGAGTTGCGTTCGTGCCGCTGCAGATTCTGCTGCTGCTCGTGGTCGGCGGCATGGCGCTCGGATGTCTCGGCGGCTTCATCGTCGCGCGCACCGTCCGCTGAGGTTTACAATCCGTTGACAGAACGCTGCGCGCGCGTCTAGACTCGATCTATCCATCTGCATATGTCCCAGGCGAGGAGTCGCATGGCACGCTTTGTCAGCCCGGTTGGGGTTTCGAGCGCACCTGTTCTGGCCGACTTCTATCGCGCGGAGTTCCTCAGGCATCGCGAGTGCCTGGCGCTTCAGCGCGAGTACTATTCCGAACGCGCGATTACCGACGCGGACGGCGCGATTGCGCGCGTCCTCAACGAGCTGGATCATCTCTGCGCGAAAGACGACGCCGACAAGGTGATCGGCACGCTGCTTCGGAAGTTCGACGTGGTGACCGGCCTTTCCGGCTGGTCGGATCCGAAGCAATATCACTAGTCCTCGCCGCCTCACTGACGACGTCCGCCTCATCCTCGACGCGGCGGTAGCCGCCTGCAATCCGAGCATCTTGTTGCTGCGCGCGCTCGACCGCTTTCCCTTTTCGCCTGACGATCGATTCAATGTCGTGGCCGCTGGCAAAGCGGCGCAGCCGATGGCCGACGCGTTTGTCGACCGTTATGGCGGCCGCATGCGTCGCATCGTGATCGCGCGCGGCGGACATCCGCTGCCGGATGCGGCGAGCTTCGCAGCGGGAGCAGAAGCGCTGGCGCTGGCCGATGAGAAC
>JBKPSE010000640.1:0-3985 GCA_046765855.1 Acidobacteriota bacterium
GCATGATTACGCCGGCGATCACGGTGCTCGGCGCGGTGGAAGGATTGAAGGTCGCGACACCGCTGTTCGAACCCTACGTCGTCCCGATCAGCGCAGGCATCCTCGTCGCCGTGTTCGCGATCCAGCGCAAGGGCACGGACAAGGTCGGCAAGCTGTTCGGTCCGATCATGGTCCTCTGGTTCGTCACGATCGCCGGACTCGGCGTGACGTGGCTCGTTCAATCGCCCATCGTGCTGACCGCCTTCGATCCGCGCCACGCATTCGCCTTCTTCGAGGAACATCACTGGCACGGATTCGCCGTCCTTGGCGCGGTATTCCTGGTCGTCACCGGAGGCGAGGCCTTGTATGCGGACATGGGGCATTTCGGCAAGCGTCCGATTCGAATCGCGTGGTTCAGTCTCGTTCTTCCCGCGTTGCTGTTGAACTATTTCGGCCAGGGGGCGCTGCTCATCGCCAACCCCGGCGCCGCGCACCAGCCGTTCTTCCTGCTCTCCCCCTCGTGGGCGTTGTACCCGCTGGTCGTCCTCGCCACCGCGGCGGCGATCATCGCGTCGCAGGCGCTCATCTCCGGCGCGTTCTCGCTGACGCGGCAGGCAATTCAGCTCGGCTACTGTCCGCGCCTTGACATCGAGCACACCTCGCATCATGAGATGGGGCAGGTCTACGTGCCTCAAGTGAACTGGGCGCTGATGGTGAGCACGATCGTCATCGTGATCGGCTTCGGGTCGTCCACGGCGCTGGCGGCTGCATACGGCATCGCGGTGACCATGACGATGGTGATCACTGCCGTGCTGCTGCACGTAGTGGCGGTGGAGCGCTGGCGATGGCCGCCGGCGGTGGCTTTCATCGTGACCGGCGTGTTTCTCTCCGTCGATCTGGCGTTCTTCGCTGCCAACGTCGTCAAGATCGCCCACGGCGGGTGGCTGCCGCTGGTAATCGGCTGGGGAATCTTCACGCTGATGACCACGTGGAAAACCGGACGGCGGATTGTCGCGGATCGGCTCACCGCACGCGCGATTCCTCTCGACGCTTTTCTTCGCACGGTCTCAGAACAGCCGCCCGCGCGCGTCCCCGGGACCGCGGTGTTCATGACCGCGCAGCCGCAGGGGACGCCGCCGGCGCTGGCCCACAACCTTCGCTACAACAAGGTCCT
The DNA here is from genome assembly GCA_046765855.1 of Acidobacteriota bacterium. Lineage (GTDB taxonomy): Bacteria > Acidobacteriota > Vicinamibacteria > Vicinamibacterales > 2-12-FULL-66-21 > JAICSD01. The sequence goes on from JBKPSE010000640.1 coordinate 1,154, forward strand.
GCACCAGCACGTCGTGATCCTGATGGTGCGCACGCGGCCGGTACCGCAGGTTTCAGAGGCGGAACGCTACCAGGTGCGCGAGCTCGCGCCGGGGATGTTCGAACTGTCGCTGAACTACGGCTTCATGGAGGACCCGGACGTGCCCGGCGCGCTGCTGCATGCGCGCGACCACGGCCTCACGCTCGACGACACTGACGTGACATTCTTCCTCGGCCGCGAGACGTTGATTGCCAGCAAGACGCCGGGAATGGCGGTGTGGCGTGAGCGCTTATTCGCTCTCATGGCGCGCAATGCGGTGCGGGCCACTGCGTTCTTCCATCTGCCGCCGGAACGCGTCGTCGAGCTCGGCGTACAAGTGGAGATGTAATGGCTCGGGGCCTGCGCCTTATTTGAGCCGCTGTTCGATCAGCGGCAGCGCCGCGAGCAGGACGTCGCCGACGGCCTGGAGGCTCTCGGCTGCGACGTGGTTCAAGTCGTCTTCAGCCTTGTGCCAGCAGCACTCGTAGTCCAGATCGATGATGTCGACGGATGGAATCCCGGCGGCGAGGAACTCCAGGTGGTCGTCTTCGATCGGCGTCGCCTCGTCGATGAACTCGCGGCGATTGAGCTGGCGAGCGCTGCTCCAGATCGCGTCCGTCAGCCAGCGCGTCGAATTCTGCTCGCGGCGGATGCCGAGGTTCTTGTCGCCGATCATGTCGACGAGGATGAAGGCGCGCACGTCATTGGTGGTTCCCGCCTTCTTCAGCTGCTCGACGTAGTAGCGGCTGCCGTAGGTGTGGTCCTGCCCCTGCCATTCGACTACCGCTTCCTCGCCATCCAGGAACAGGAGCTCGATCGGCAATGGGTTGCTCCGCCCCTTGAGCGCGCGGGCGATCTCGAGGAGAAACGCCGCGCTCGACGCCGCGTCGCTCGCGCCGACGAACGTGAACTCCCGAACCAGCTTGGTATCGTAGTGACCGCCGATGACGATGCGGCCGTGGCCCTGCGCTGAACCGGGCAGCGTCGCGCGCAGGTTCACCATCCTGACCACACCAAGAGGCGTGCGCGCGTCGAACGCCTGGTCCTCGACCTTCAAACCGGCGGCGGCCAGCTCGGTGCGGATGTAGTGGCGGGTCTTCTCGAGCGCCGGTGAACCGGCGGGGCGCGGCCCGATCTCGACCATGGTCTTGAGGTCGCCAAACGCGCGCGCACCGTCGAACTTCGGCGGCGCCGGCTGCGGCGGCTGCGCCGCGGAGACGCAGGCCGCAACAAGCGGCACGATCAGCATCGACAGCTTCATCGATTCCCCGATCTCCCGATTACTTCCTGCGGTCTTTCGGCACGTAGTTGCGCGGTCCCGCGCCGAGGTAGATCTGCCGTGGGCGCGCGATCTTCTGATCCGGATCGTTGAGCATCTCTTCCCATTGCGCGATCCAGCCGGCGGTGCGCGGGATCGCGAACAGCACGGGGAACATGTCGACCGGAAATCCCATCGCCTGGTAGATCAGGCCGGAGTAGAAGTCCACGTTCGGATAGAGCTTGCGCGAGACGAAGTACTCGTCCTCGAGCGCGATGCGTTCGAGCTCGAGCGCCATCTCGAGCAGCGGGTTCTTGCCCGTGACCTCGAAGACGAGGTCGGCCATGCGCTTGATGATCTTGGCACGCGGATCGTAGGACTTGTAGACGCGATGGCCGAAGCCCATGAGGCGGCCTTCGCCGCCTTTCACCCGCTTGATGAACGCCGGGACGTTGTTGATCGATCCGATCTCGTGCAGCATGCGCAGCACCGCTTCGTTGGCGCCGCCGTGCAGGGGGCCGTAGAGCGCGGCCGCGGCGCCGGCGAGCGACGAATAGGGATCGGCGTGCGAGCTGCCGATCGCGCGCATCGTGCTGGTGCTGCAGTTCTGCTCGTGGTCGGCGTGCAGGATGAACAGGACCTCGAGCGCGCGCTCGAGTACCGGGTTCGGCTGGTATTTCAGCTCGGTCATCCTGAACAACAGGCTCAGGAAGTTGCCCGCGTAGGTGAGATCGTTGTCCGGCTGGTTGAACGGCCGTCCAATCGAGTGGCGGAACGCGTAGGCGGCGATGCTCGGCACCTTGGCGATCAAACGGATCGTCTGCAGGCGCCGCGACTCAGGCGAGAAAATGTCTTTCGCGTCCGGATAGAAGGTCGAGAGCGCGCCCACGGTGCTGATGAACATTCCCATCGGATGCGCATCATGGCGGAAGCCTTCCATCAGCTTGGCGATGTTCGTGTGCAGCATCGTGTGCAGCGTGATCTGCCGCGTCCACGTGTCGTATTCCTTCTGAGTCGGCAGCTCGCCGAACAGAATCAGCCATGCGGTCTCGAGAAAGTCGCTCTGCTCGGCGAGCTGTTCAATCGGGTAGCCGCGGTAGAGCAGGACCCCTTTGTCGCCGTCGATGTACGTGATCCGGCTCTTGCACGCCGCGGTGTTCATGAACGCCGGGTCGTACGTCATCAGGCCGAATTCATCCGGCGTGACCTTGATCTGCCGGAGATCCGTGGCCTTGATCGTGCCCTGCTGGATCGGAACCTCGTACTGCTTGCCGGTCCGATTGTCGGTAATCGTCAGTGTGTCAGCCATGGGAAGGGTCCGGCTCCTCCGGCAGTGGCTCGCCCGGCACGGTGTACCCGCCCGTCAGCCATCTTCCCAGGTCCGCCATCTTGCAGCGCTCGCTGCAGAACGGACGCCAGGCCGGGTCCGCCGGCCTTTTCCGGCAGTAGACGCACAGCGCGCGATCGGAGGTGCCCAAACCCCCTAAGTGTCTCGGGTAATCCGGTGATCGGGTAATCGGCGGATTGGGGTGATCGGCGGATCGGTCGATCAAGGG
>JBKPSE010000641.1:0-4962 GCA_046765855.1 Acidobacteriota bacterium
CAGTCGGCAGTTGGCAGAGGGCAGTCGGCAGAGGGCAGTCGGCAGAGGGCAGTCGGCGTGGGCAGGTGGCAGTTGGCAGTGCGCAGTGGCAGCTTGGAGTGGGCCGCCATCGATAAAGGGGCTTGGGCCCACCGGGCGGGCGTGGGATACTTCGCGTCCGAGGGTGTCATCGCAGTCGCCGCTGGCAGGCGGTGGAAAGCAAGGAGGCGTCATGATCACGCGGCGCGCGTTTCTGGGAGCGGGAACCACGGGCGCGATGGCGCTCACGGCGTTCACCAACGAAAGCCTGTCGCGCGTCGCCGCCGCGGGGGCGCACGCCGCCGCGGCCGCGCCGTCAGACGTTGCCGGTGACGAGACCTACTGGCGCGAGATTCAGCAGGCGTTCACGCTCGATCGCACGATCATCAACCTCAACAACGGCGGCTGCTGTCCGAGCCCGCGCGTCGTCCACGAAGCGTTCAAACGCTACCTCGACGTTTCCAATCAGTCGCCCGTGTATCACATGTGGCAGATCCTCGAGCCGAACATCGAGACGGTCCGGCGCCGGCTTGCGGCCGCATTCGGCTGCAGCCCCGATGAAATGGCGATCACTCGCAACGCCAGCGAGGCGCTTCAGATCGCACAGCTCGGCATCGACCTGAAGGCGGGCGACGAAGTCGTGACCACCAACCAGGACTACGGCCGGATGCTCGACACGTGGGACCAGCGCGTGCGGCGCGACGGCATCACGCTGAAGAAGATCTCCTTCCCCGTCCCGCCGCCGTCGATGAACGACCTCGCGGATCGCTTGATCTCGGCGATTGGACCGAAGACGAAGGTCCTCCACTTCTGCCACATCACGAACCTGACCGGACAGATCTTCCCGGTGAAGACGATCTGCGACGCCGCGCGCGCCAAAGGCGTGAAGACCATCGTCGACGGCGCTCACGCCTTCGCGCATTTCCCCTACAAGGCGGCGGACCTCGGGTGCGACTACTACGGCACGAGCCTGCACAAGTGGCTACTGGCGCCGATCGGCACGGGATTTCTCTACGTGCGCAAGGAGAACGTCGAGGGGCTGTGGGGATTGCAGCCGACGGCGGCGAGCCGTGCCAAGGACATCCGCAAGTTCGAGGAGATCGGCACGCATCCGGCGGCGAATCACAACGCGATCGCCGAGGCGCTCAGTTTCCACGACGGCATCGGCGTCGAGCGCAAGGCCGCGCGCCTGCGCTATCTGCGGAATCGGTGGGCGAATCGTCTCGAGGCCACCGGTCGCTTCAAGATCCACACCAGCCTCGATCCAGCGCAATCGTGCGCGATCGGCACCGTGCAGGTCCTCGGCGTCGAGACCGGCAAGGCCGTGCAGCAGCTCTGGGAAAAGTGGCGGATCATCGCCACGCCGATCAATCACGCGGAATACACCGGCATCCGCGTGACGCCGAACGTCTACACGACGCTCGAGGAGATAGACACGTTCGGGGACGCGATGGAAAAAATCGCGGCCGCGTCGTAAACCTCGGGCGGTCTCGCGATCGGATGATCTCGCGATCACCCGATCACCGATCGCCCGATTGCCCATCACTTCATCGGTTTTCCATCCAGATCGAAGACCTGAACGGTGCCGAGCTTCTTGAGCGCAGGCTCGACCTTCGCGAGCTCGCCGACCGCGACGATCTGCAGGCGATCCGGGGCCCAGTACTTCTGCGCCACCCGCTGGATGTCGGCGGGGGTCACCGCCTCGATGCGTGAGGCGTACGTGTCCCAGTAGTCCGCCGGCAGCTTGTAGATGTAGCGGTCGATGTAGTTGTTGAGGATCGCGCCCGGACTTTCGAGCAGCAGCGCGAAGCTGCCGACGATTGCTTTCTTGGCGTCGTTCAGCTCCTTCTCGGTCACCGGTTTCTCGCGCATCTGCTTGATCTCATCGATCAGGTCGGTCAGTGCCGGATCCGTGACCTCCGATCGCACGTCGGTGGACGCCGTCCACGATCCGCGAATGCGGCTCGCATTGAAGCCGCTGCCCGCGCCGTAGGTGTAGCCCTTCTGCTCGCGCAGATGTTCGAACAGGCGGCCGAACGGCCCGCCGAGAATCCGGTTCGCGACCGTCAGGGCTTCGTAGTCCGGATTGGTGCGCTCGATGCTCTGAGTGCCGATGCGCAGGCTGGTCTGCACCGAGTTCGGACGCGCCACCAGCGCGTCGCGGGTGAGCGCGTTCACCGATTCGGGCGCCGCGGAGACGCGCGCGAGCGGATGATCGCCGAACACCGCCTTGTTCAGGCGCTCGGAGGCGAGGAATCCCGGCTGCGTGCGCTGCTGCATGAGGCCGGCCCGCGTTCGCGTCTTGTAGCGATCGATCTCGACCTGCGGAAACGACGGGTTCATCAGGACGTCGGCCATCAGCGCGAGCACGGTGTCGAGGTTGTTGGTCAAGCCGCTGCCGGAGACGGTTGCAAACGGCGACGAGATCCCTGCACCGACGTTGACGCCGGCGGCCAGGCGATCGAGCTGCTCGGAAATCTGTTCCGACGTCTTCGTCACCGTCCCTTCGCGCATCAGCGCGGCGGTGAAGCCGGCAAGTCCGGGCATGTCGGGCGGATCGTAGTAGCCACCGGCGCCGTCGATGATCATCTGAAACGTCACCTGCGGCGTGCGGTGATCCTCGAGGACGATGAGATGGACGCCGTTCGACAAATCCATCTCGGTCGGTTTCGGCAGCTTGACGCGCAGGACCTCTTTGTTGACCGGCGCCTTGTTCTTGAGGACGGTCCCCTCGGCCTTCGTCGGATTGCCGCCCTGCGGAGCCGCCGGCGGCTGGGCGTAGCCGAGCGAGGCGGACACGAGCATCGCGGCGAGCGCGAGAGCTGATGGATGACGCTTCACTGCTGGCCTCCTCTCCCGGCCGCAGCCTTGGGCATCGTGACGATCACCGAGCGGTTCTCCTTGGTCAGGTACTTCTGCGCGACACGCTGAACGTCCGCTGCCGTAACCTTGAGAATCTTCTCCGTCCGCGTGTTGATCAGATTGGGATCGTCGAAGAACATCGCGTATTCGCCGAGCTGAATCGCGCGGCTGAGCGTGCTCGTGACCTGCCCCGCTTGCTGACGGCGTGCGCTGTTGTGCGCCTTCTCGATCTCCCAGTCGGCAATCGGACCCGTCTTCACCTTTTCGATTTCTTCGTAGAGCGCGGCCTCGACGTCTTCCGCCTTCTTGCCGGGCGCAACCATCGCGAATGCCGTCAGCAAACCCGGGCCTTTGCTGTCGCCGGCAAAAAACGCCGCGGACGTCGCCAGCTGCTTTTCGCGAACCAGGACCTGGTTCAGCCGCGAACTGCGGCCCGACGACAGCACCGTCGACAACACGTCGAGCGCGGCGCTGTCGGCAGTGTTGGCAGGCGGGCCGATCCAGACGATGTCCAGCCGCGGCAAGCGGGCCAGCGGATCGTCAATGGTGCTGCGCCGCTCGGCCGTGTGCGGCTTCTCGGCGAGGTCGGGACGCTTCGGGTCCGGCTGGCGCGCGATGGTGCCGAAGTACTTTTCGACCAGCGCCATGGTCTTCTTCGGATCGACGTCGCCGACGATCGACAGCACCGCGTTGTTCGGCGCGTAGTACGTCTTGAAGAACGTCGCCACATCGTCGACTGACGCCGCGTTCAGATCTTCCATCGACCCGATCACGGAGTGCTTGTAGGCGGGATTGTCGTAAGCCTGCTCGCCGGTCTTCTCGAACGTCTGTCCGTACGGCTGGTTGTCGACGCGCAGCCGCCGCTCTTCCTGCACGGCGCCGCGCTGGTTGTCGAGATTGGCCTTGTTGATGTCGAGCGATTTCATCCGATCGGCTTCGAGAAAGAGTGCCAGCTCGAGCTGGTTCGCTGGCAGGGTCTCGAAATACAGGGTGCGATCCTGATTGGTGGTCCCGTTCATCGAGCCGCCGTTGCTGAAGATCAGCGCCGGATGCTCGCCCGGACCGACGTTCTCGGATCCCTTGAACATCATGTGCTCGAAGAGATGGGCAAATCCGGTGCGCCGCGCCTTCTCGTCGGCCGAGCCGACGTAGTAGTTGACGGCAACCGCCACCGTTGGCGCGGTGTGATCCTCCGAGATGATGACGCGAAGCCCGTTCTTCAGTTTGGCGTCGGTGAATTTGACGACGGGACCGTCCGCCGCCGACAGAGACACAACCGCCAGAAGCGCAGGCACGATTGCCGCGCGAACTGTGCGAAGCATGATCCCTCCTCTTTGGAACAGCGGGTCAGAAATAGAAGGTGACCCCTGCCGTCCACATCGAGCCATCGTAGGAGGGCATGAAGCGGCTGGCAAGTCCATCCGTCCCCAGCTTGGTCACAGACAGCGCCTTGGCGGCGCTCGGCGCTGTCGCCGCCGTCCCGTCGCCAAAGTGCACCATCGTATAGCGATAGTCGGCATGCACCCCGGCGTGGCGGGCGATTCTCAGCTCGGCGCCGAATCCGGCGTGGTACCCCATCTTACGGGCCGATACGGATTCGACCGTCTTGCCGCCGGAGAGCGTGTCGACCACGTGGGTGTACCAGCCGACGCCGCCGAGAACGAAGGGAGAGAACGTCGAGCGGATGGGGAAGAGCAGCAGAGAGCCCTGCAGCGGGTAATCACGGACGCGCGCCGTCAGATCGGCGCTGGTCTCGGCACGCCGATCGATGGAGATTTCAACGCTCGTACGTGGAGAGATGCGGGCGCGGAGCTGGCCGCCGGTGAAGCGCTGTGCGGTCGCGTTCGGGTCGCCCTGCACGTCGCCGCGGACCATGCTCATCCGCGCGCCGAGTCCGAGTCCTTGCGCTGCACACGGTGCGGCCGCGGACAACACGATCAGAAGCGCCGCGAAACATGTCTGGAGCTGCATGTCGAACGTTATCGGCGGCAGCCAGGGAAAACGTGAGCCGCGGAATCGACGGAAACCAACTCACGCCACGGACTACACGGAACCCACGGAACTCAACTCACGCCACGGAGC
>JBKPSE010000642.1:0-6812 GCA_046765855.1 Acidobacteriota bacterium
ACTATCTCGATCGCTGGGAAGCGCGGCTCGACGAGGCGGCCGCGGACCGCGAGATCCCTCGCGGTCCGCACGCCCAGGTATTCATCGCCCTGCGGCACACTATTCGCCAATGCGGACTGCCAGTGCATCTACTCCACGATCTCTTGAGCGCCTTCCGGCAGGACGTCACCGTTACCAGCTACGCAGATTGGGAGAGCCTGCTGGACTACTGCCGCCGCTCCGCAAATCCGGTCGGCCGGCTCGTACTGCGCGTCGCCGGCTACGATCGCGCGGATCTCGACGAGGCATCCGATGCCGTGTGTACGGCGCTGCAATTGACCAACTTCTGGCAGGACGTGCGCGTCGATCGCGCGAAAGGCCGTTTGTACGTGCCCGGCGCCGTGTGGCAGTCGCACGGCGCACGAGAGGAAGACCTCGATGCGGCACGGATGACGCCGGCATGGCGGGCTGCGATTGCCGACGTCGCGGCGCGCACCCGTGACTTGTTCGTCAAAGGTCTGCCGGTGGCGAATCGCGTCACCGGAAGGCTCCGCTACGAGTTGCGCGCGACATGGCTGGGCGGCAACAGGATTCTCGATAAGCTGGAAGCCGCAGGCTTCGACATGTTCACGCGGCGTCCCACTCTGACCGCGGCCGACGCGCCGCTGCTCTTTTGGCGCACCCTCCGCTGGCGTTATCGTGAGTAGAGACACCAGTTTCTACTACTCGTTCCTGGTGCTGCCGGCGGACAAGCGCCGTGCGATCGTCTCGGTGTGGGACTTCTGCCGTGCCGTGGACGACGCCGTCGACGAAGCGCCGGCGGGAACGCACGAGGCGCGCGTCGCCGAGTGGCGCAGCGAGCTGGCGCGCTGTTTCGACGGGAGTGAGCCCCACACACCGCAGGGACGGGCGCTGCAGCCCCTGATCCGGCCGTTCAGCCTGCCGCGGTCGGCGTTCGACGCGCTGATCGAAGGCGTCGAGATGGATCTGCACACCAGCCGCTACGCGACCTTCGCGGATCTCTACCAGTACTGCATTCGCGTTGCATCCGCCGTCGGCTTGATGTGCGTCGAGATCTTCGGCTGCAAGGATCCGGCGTCAAGGCAATACGCCATCGATCTCGGCGTGGCGCTGCAGCTGACCAACATCCTGCGTGACGTGCCGGGCGATCTCGATCGCGGCCGCGTCTATATTCCGCTCGAGGACTTCGCGCGCTTCGGCTGCCACGAAGGAGACCTGGGCGCCGAAGTGATCCACGCGGGTCACGGCGTAAGGTCGGCCGCCGTCAAACAGCTGCTCGCGTTTCAGGCGCAGCGCGCGCGCGAATACTACCGCCGCGCCGACGCGGTGCTGCCGCGCCGCGACGCACGCCGACTGGTGGCGGCGCGGATCATGGGCGCCATCTATCGCGGCATTCTCGATCGCATCGAGGCTGTCGACTACGACGTCTTCAGCGCTGTCGTCCGCGTGCCGCGGCCGCGAAGAGCGTTGATTGCCGCTGCCACCTGGACGCGGACGGCGCTGACTGGAAGGTAGGGCGCACTGTCTCGTCCAAGGCGGACAACGGATCGGCACAGAAGGCATTCGGGTTCTCCGACCCGATGGCGCCATGATCTGCTTATCCCCCGGTTTTCCGCGAGATTGTCTTGAGCGGCTTCGATGTCGCGGTCGTCGGCGCCGGTGTCGCCGGTCTGTCTGCGGCGACTCTCCTCGCGGAAGCCGGCAAGCGCGTCCTCGTGCTGGAGGCGCGCGGCGTGCTCGGCGGACGCGCCACCGCATTTCCTGATCGTGAAACGGGCGAGCTGGTCGACAACGGCCAGCACGTGATGTTCGGCTGCTATTCCGAGACCATGACGCTGCTGCGCCGCATCGGCGCCGAAGGCAACGTCCGCAGGCAGCCGGCGCTCGAAGTGCCGTATCTCGATACGCGCGGCCGCCGATCGGTGCTGCGCTGTCCGGCGCTGCCGTCTCCATGGCATCTCCTCGGTGGCGTGTTCGGCTGGGACGCGCTGACCTGGAGCGAGCGACTGCGCGTGCTGCGCGTCGCACGGCCGCTGCTGCGCGCGCGCACCCGACTGTCGCGAGGGGAGCCCGATCGTTCGCCGGGAACTGTCGCGCAGTGGCTGGATCGACACGGACAGAGGGGACGCTTGCGCGAATGGCTGTGGGAACCGCTGGCGATCGCCGCGTTGAACCAGCTTCCCGAGGAAGCGGCAGCAGCTCCGTTCGTGACCGTCCTCGGACTCATGTTCGGTCCGGATCCGAGTTTTTCGTCTCTCGTACTCCCGACGCGACCCCTGCACGACATGTATGCCATTCCCGCGGCGCGCTACATCGAGGAGCGCGGCGGTGCAGTGCGGCTCAACGCACTCGCGCGCGTTCGCATCGAGAACGGCCGGGTCGGCGGGGTCGAGATCCGCGGCGAAGCCGTTCCGATCGTCCGCGTCGTCGCTGCCGTGCCGTGGTTTGCGTTCGCCACGCTGTTCGTTGGCGACACCGCTCCGTTGGCACACATGATGGCGGCTGCGTCGGCCATGGCCTCGAAGCCGATCGTCACTGTGAATCTGTGGTACGACCGGCCGGTCATGGACGATCTCTTCGTCGGTCTGCCCGAGCGTAAGATGCAATGGGTGTTCGACAAGCGTCAGGCTTTCGGCGAGCGCGCGTCGCATCTCTCGCTCGTCGCCAGCGGGGCGGATAATCTCGTCGGCGCCGACAGCGACTCGCTGATTGCACTCGCGGTGCGCGAGGTCGCGGCTTCCCTCCCGGGCGCTCGAGCCGCTGTGCTCCTGCGCGGGACGGTTGTTCGCGAAAAGCGCGCGACTTTCTCTCTCGCTCCGGGACAACCGGGCAGGCCGTCCGTGCGGACGCCCGTCGATGGACTGTTCATCGCCGGCGACTGGATTGACACCGGCCTTCCAGGGACAATCGAGAGCGCGGCCGTTGCCGGCCATCAGGCGGCGCGAGGGATTCTGAATCTGGAGCCGTCAACCGGTCATCGCGAATGAAGTCCATCGTCATTCACTACCAGGAGATCGCGCTCAAGGGAAAGAACCGTCCGTGGTTCGTCGCCCGGCTCGTGCGCAATCTGAAAGAGGCGACCCGTGACCTGGACATCGAGGGCGTCCACGCGTTGCCAGGGCGGATCGAATTGATCCTCGGCCCGGCAGCCGCGTGGCCCGCAGTGCGCGATCGGGTCGCCAACGTGTTCGGCATCGGCAACTTCGCTCGCGCCGGGCGCGCGCCGCTGGATATCGACGCCATCGCGCACGAGATCCTGAAAGATCTGGGACCCGAGAATCCACCGTCGTTCCGGCTGTCCGCGCGCCGTTCCGACAAGCGCTTTCCGCTCACGTCACCGCAGATCGAGCGCGAGGTCGGCGGCCGCATCAAAGAGGCACGCGGCTGGACTGTCAATCTCGCGAATCCCTCCTTCACCATCCACGTCGAAACGCTGTCGAACGAGGCGTTTTACTTCTTCGGCAAGGAGCGGGGCGCAGGTGGATTGCCGGTCGGCGCCAGCGGCAAAGTCGCGTGCCTGCTTTCAGGCGGCATCGACTCGCCGGTTGCCGCATGGCGGATGATGCGGCGCGGCTGCCGCGTGCTCTTCGTCCACTTTCACAGCTATCCCATCCTGTCGCGGGCATCGCAGGAGAAAGCGCGCGAGCTCGCGAAGAATCTCGCCAGGTTCCAATACCGTTCGCGCCTGGTTCTCGTCGCGTTCGGTGAAATCCAGCAGCGCGTTGTCCTTGCCGTGGCTCCGCCGCTGCGCGTAGTGATTTATCGCCGGCTGATGATGCGCATCGCCGAACGAATCGCGCGGCTGAATCGCGCGCAGGCGCTGATTACGGGCGAAGTCGTCGGCCAGGTGGCATCGCAGACGCTGGAAAACATGGCCACAATCGGCAGCGTCGTCACCATGCCGGTACTCAGGCCGTTGGTAGGAATGGACAAGGATGAGATCACCGCTGAAGCCGAGCGGCTGGGCACTTATCCGATCTCAATCATCCCCGATCAGGACTGCTGCACGCTGTTCACGCCCAAGCACCCGGCGACCAAGGCCAAACGCTACGAAGTGGATCGCGCGGAAGCGGCGCTGCCGATAGAACAGATCGTCGACGAGGCGGTGACGGCCGCCATCGTGGAAACCTATAGTTTCCCCGATGTACACTGATCGGATGAAGCTCACACCCGGAAAGCTCGCAGGCATGAAAGCCGTGGCGGACGATCGCGGCGTCATCGCTGCCGCCGCGATGGACCAGCGCGGATCGCTGAAGAAAGCGCTCGCCAAGGAACGCGGCGGCGACGTTGGCGACCGCGAGCTCGAAGAGTTCAAGACGCTGGTGACGGAAGTCCTTACGCCGCACGCAAGCGCGATCCTGCTCGATCCGGAATGGGGTATTCCCGCCAGCAAGCGACGCGCGAAGAACGCCGGACTGCTGATGGCCTACGAGAAGACGGGATACGACGCGGCGACGCCCGGCCGCCTGCCCGATCTGCTCGACGACTGGTCGGTCCGCCGCATCAAGGAAGCGGGAGCCGATTGCATCAAAATCCTGTTGTATTACACGCCCGAGGATCCCAGGCCCATCAACGAGCGCAAGCACGCGTGGGTCGAACGGATCGGCGATGAGTGCCGCGCCAACGACATTCCATTCTTCCTCGAGCTGGTCGGCTACGAGGAAGGGGCGGACGAGAAGGGACCGGAGTTCGCGAAGAAGAAGCCGGATATTGTCGCGGGCAGCATGAAGGAATTCGGCAAGGACCGCTACGGCGTCGACGTGCTGAAAGTGGAGATCCCGATCAACATGAAGTTCGTCGGCGGGGCGCGCGCGTCGAGCGGGACGGCGGTCTACACGAAGCAGCAGGCGATGGATGCGTTCCGGCGCGCAGCCGACGTATCGACGCGGCCGTTCATCTACTTGTCGGCCGGAGTGAGCAACGCCGAGTTCGCGGAGTCCCTCGAGCTCGCCGCTGAAGCGGGCACGCGGTTTTCGGGTGTGCTGTGCGGCCGAGCGACTTGGAAGGACGGCATCCCCGTGTACGGCAAACAAGGGGCGGATGCGTTTCGCAAGTGGCTCGAAAACGAAGGCGTCAAGAACATCGCCAACGTCAACGATCACCTGAAGCCGGCGCGCCCCTGGTTCGAGTTTTATGGCGCGAAGTCAGCCGACGACGTCCGCTGACCGATTCCGTGCGGCGAACCCCACGGGTCGCCGCTATTTTCGATTCAGAACCTCGACGCCGGAAACCGCGCCGAGACAGGTGTTGCCGCTGTAAGGCACGCGGATCGAATTCACGCCGAGCTCGGCCGTTCCGCTGAGCGTAATGGCACAGCTCGCCACGACCGGCGAGCTGGCATTCCCTGAGGCGCTCCACGTAATCGTGGCGCCGCTCAACGTGCCTTGAGCGTTGCCCGCGACCTTCAAATCGCCCGCGCACGTCGCACTGAACGAACCCTTCGCCGAGTTCGAAGTCTGCTCCGTCACGTTCCACTTGAAATCGACGCAGGTCGACGCCGAGGGAATGATGCTGGCCGAAGCCGACGCCCAGTTGCCCATCAGCGCCGCAACGGTCGTCTGGCTCGGACCGGTAACGGTGCTCTTATTTTCATAGCCGACGCAGCCGCTCGCGGCGACGGCCACACACACGACGATGGCGGAAATGTAATGCTTCATGACGGTTTTGTGTTTGGGAAACCCTGGGTTGCGGGGGAGAAAATTATACCACGCGCACGCCGTCGAGATAATCGCGGAGCGCTTCGCGGGTGCTGCGGAACGCGAGCTCATTCCATGGAAGATCATCGGCGCGGAACAGCCGCGCCTCCAGGCACTCCTCGTCAGCGCACAGTTCGCCCGACAACGCCGTCGCCGCGTAGACGATAACGATCACCGCGGCCTCGGGATACGAATAGATGTTCACGAGGCGATCGATACGCACGTCGAGGCCCGATTCCTCGCGCGCCTCGCGGATTGCCGCCTGCGTCAACGCCTCGCCGCGATCGACGAAGCCGCCCGGGAACACCCAGAGTCCATAGCCCGGTTCGATCGCGCGGCGCACGAGCACGAGACGCGAGTCGGGCGCGCTGATGATCGTGCCGACCGCGACCTTCGGATCGAGATAGAACACGAACCCGCACGCGGCGCAGACCAGGCGATCGGGGTCCGTCGCCTTGAGGCTGCGCTTCTCGAGCGTGCCGGCGCAGGCGGGACAGAAGCGGTATTCCAAGGCCTTTATCGAGGGGCTTGCGCCGATCGGACTCCGTCGCACGCCGGCTCGCGCGCCGCTTCATGGTTTCGCTTTCGCTCGCCACGCCCCGAGCGCTGCTGAAGGGCATCGGCTCGCTTCGATTGTCGGGCTCGTTCGCTGCCGCTCACTCGCGCCATTGTGAAATACTAACCCGCATGTCGATTCTGAAGGTCGCGCGGATGGGGCATCCGGTGCTCCGCGCGCGGGCCAAATCCATCGACCCGGCGGACATCAAGTCGCCCCGCATTCAGCAACTCATCGACGACATGTTCGAGACGATGCAGGAGTATCAGGGCGTCGGGCTCGCGGCGCCGCAAGTGCACGAAGGGGTGCGGCTGTTCGTCGCCGGCTTCGCGCCGCGGCGCGATGACGACGACGATGACGACGAGGACGGCGGCGTGCCGCTGATGGCGCTGATCAACCCCGAGATCACGGTCGTCGGCCGAGAGACGCAGGACGACTGGGAGGGCTGTCTGAGCATTCCCGACGTGCGCGGCCGGGTCGCCCGCGCGCAGGAGATCTCGGTGAAGGCCTACGATCGGCGCGGACGGCGCGTGCAGATGGGGGCGCGCGGCTTCACCGCA
>JBKPSE010000643.1:0-9364 GCA_046765855.1 Acidobacteriota bacterium
TCCTTCTCCCGGGTTGATGCCGACCACAGCGCCGATCCGGCCGTCCTTCAGGTAGAAGGCCGCGCTCACCACGTCGACGGCTTGCCGTCGCAGAGACGCATTCAGATCTCGATGACGACGGCGCCCTGCTCGATGCGCAGCGGATACGACTTCAGCGGTTCGAAGGCGGGCGGCGCCAGCACCTGGCCGGTGGTCACGTCGAACTGCGCGCCGTGGCACCCGCAGGTCACGATCGTTCCCTCGAGTGTCCCCTCGTCACTCAACGAGCACTGCTCGTGCGTGCACGTGTCGTCGATTGCGAAGAAGCGGCCGTCCGCGTTGGCGACGGCGACGCGAACACCTTCGATGTCAAAGGCGGCGAGTTCCCCCGGCTCGATATCCGCGGTGCTGGCGACGGTCACCGATCGTGTGGTCATTGGCGAATGCTCCTTGCCACGGACGGGGCAAGCGGCAGGCCAACGAGCGCGCTAGAGCGAAGACAACGTTCCGTCGCGTGCGCGATTCACAATGAAAGGTTCTGCCTTCAGGATGAAATGCTCTCCTGGGATCGCCGAGCCATCACCTCGCGGATGCGTTCGGCGACGCGATCAATCGCGCGGAACGCATGTGGGCCCCCGGCGCGCGCACAGACGGACCCCGAA
Organism: Acidobacteriota bacterium; assembly: GCA_046765855.1. GTDB lineage: Bacteria > Acidobacteriota > Vicinamibacteria > Vicinamibacterales > 2-12-FULL-66-21 > JAICSD01. The sequence goes on from JBKPSE010000643.1 coordinate 642, forward strand.
GGGTGAAGCGTCAGCTGCACGGTGCAGCTCACGCAGCCGGCGATGCCATTCTGTTCAGCGTGCCCGAGCTCCACGCGAACGCGGCGAATCACGCGCGCGTATCGCGCCAGGGCCGCAAAGACGCGGTATTCGGCATAGGCGCGAGCTTGCGGAGTGGTCGAGTCGTCGATGCCGATCACGTCGATGACCAAGGCCATTGCCCGCGATCGTCAGGCAAGGCCCGCGCCATGATCGCGATCGCTGCAGCGCGCTAGACGACGAGGCCGTAGTGCTTCATCTTGCGCCAGAGCGTGACCGTGCTGATTTTCAGCGCTTCGGCCGCCTCGCGCCGATTGCCGCGAAAGCGCTCGAGTGCCCGCTCGATCGCCGCGCGCTCCAGTGCCGGCAGATCAAGGGTGTCGCCGAGTCCACGTTGACGGGACTTCTGCGCCACGTCGGGCGGCAGCTCACGCAGTCGTATGCTGCTGCCGCGCGCGACGATCACGGCACGCTCGATGGCATGCTCGAGCTCGCGCACGTTGCCGGGCCAGTCGTAGTGCATCAAGGCGGTCATCGCGTCGGGCGACACGTTCTCCACGTCCTTCTTGACGCGAGCGGCGGCGCGCCGAACGAAGTCGTGGACCAGCGGCGGAATATCCTCGCGGCGATCGCGCAGCGGCGGAACCGTGATGACGAACGCGCCGAGGCGGAAATACAAGTCCTCGCGGAACGTGCCGGCCTCGACCGCCGCCCGCAGATCGCGGTTGGTCGCCGCGACGACCCGCGCGTTCACTTTGATGGTGCGCTCTGCGCCCACGCGTCGAATCTCACGCTCCTGGAGTGCGCGCAGGAGCTTGGCCTGCACCGTCGGCGCGACTTCCCCGATCTCGTCAAGGAACAGCGTGCCGTTCCCCGCCACTTCGAAGAGGCCGGCCTTGTCTCGAACCGCGCCGGTAAAGGCGCCGCGCACGTGTCCGAAGAGTTCGGATTCCAGCAGGGTTTCGGTCAGCGCCGCGCAATTGATCGACACGAAGGGACCGGCGGCGCGCGGACTCTGATCGTGAATCATCCGGACGATGAATTCCTTGCCGGTGCCGCTCTCGCCGTAGATGAGCACGGTCGTATCCAGCGGTGCGACGCGTGCGGCCAGTTCGAGCACCTCCTGCATCATGGCGCTGCTGGCGATGAACTGCTTCGACGCCGCATGGCGGGCCACGCGCTCGCGCAACAGGTTCAATTCCCGCTCGCGTTTGGCGACCAGGCGCTCCCGGCGATCCACCTCCTGAAGCCGCCGATGCACCACGTCGCGAAGCCGCTCAACTTCGCGACTGAGGGTTCCGCCCTGGAAATCGGCCCGCAAGGCCTCGAGCTCATCGCCCCAACTGTCCGCGTCTTTGCCGATTACGGTGCACTGCGTCGCGCCTTGCGCAAGGCACTCGCGTTCCCGGAAATAGATCTCGTGCCCGACACAGGCGCTCGCATAGCCGCTTGCGTAGCCGACCAGCGACCAGCAGACGGGCGCGCTGGCTTTACCGTAATGGTGCACGTGTTGTTCGGCGACGTAAGAGTCGTGCCACAGGACTTCTTGGTGAAAGCGCCCGGTCTCGGCGTCATACTCCAGTTTGGTGATCTCGGCGCGCACAATTCCTTCGAGCCGGTGGAGAACGATGCCCGCGTGCAATCCCTCCAGGGGAGTGGACCATTTCGATCGGTCGCGCAGACTCACGGCATCGTGATAGCCGTCCGCGTAACCGAAACGGAGGAACAATCGCCTGGCCGTGTCGCTGCCCAGGGTATCGATGAGTTCCTTCCGCAAGAGGCCCATCGCGGCCGCACTGAGGAGCACGACGCGCTGCTCGTGCAGCCGCATGATGCCCTGATTCGATCGGAAGTCGACGAACTCCGCGAGATGGTGCGGTTCTGGTTCGGAAGGGTCGGGACGCCGCGAGGGGCTTCGCTTCACTGAGGGCTTCGCTCCATTCTAGTGACGCCCGTGCTGTCAATCCAGCACCCGCGCTCTGATCAGCGGGCGGCTTTGATCAGGTCGGCGGCGCGTTCGGCAACGGCGATCACTGCGGGATGGATGTTCGCGGTGAGTTCCCCTGGCAGGACAGAGGCGTCGACTACGCGCAGACCCTCGAGGCCGCGGACCCGCATGGTCATCGGATCGACTACCGACATAGCGTCGGTCCCCATCCGGGCCGTGCCGGCGAAATGGAACGCGGTGTCTGACGTCGCCCTGATGTACTTCAGCAGCTCCTCGTCCGATGGATTCTGCGTCGGCGCGATCTGCTCGACCTCCAGGTCTGACGGCATCGCGGCGGCAATCTTCATCGCCGCCCGCATACCAGCCATGGCGACCGCGACATCCTCCTCGTGAGAGAGATGATTGAAGACGAAGTCGGGCTGATCGTCGACACTCGGTGACGTGATCCGCGCGCGTCCACGCGAGTGAGGCCGGCCCTGATACATGCCCAGCCGGAATCCGGAAAAACTCGCCAGGTCCCAGCCCTTGTCGCCCGGCATGAACGGCAGGAAGTGAAGTTGGATATTCGGCTCGGACAGCGCGGGGTCAGTGCGGAAGAACGCCCCGGCGAGGGACGCGCCGATGTTGAGCGGGCCATTGCGGGGCAGCAGGTAGTACTTGACTCCTTCGATACCCTGTGTGATCCAGTTCCCGACTTTCTTGTTGAAGGTATAGGCGCTGGCGGTCCTGAACTTGGCCCCGTACTGCACATGGTCCATCAGGTTCTCGCCCACCCCGGGCAAGTCGTGGACGACGCGGATGCCATGGCGCTGCAGCAGATCACCTGGCCCGACGCCGCTGACCTGCAGCAATTGGGGAGTGTGCAGCGCACCGGCAGCGACGACCACATCCCGGCGCGCAGAAATCCGGTACACCTGTCCGTTCTTGCGATAGCTCACGCCCGTCGCTCGTCGGCCGTCGAAGTGGATGCGCGTGACGGTAGCCTCGGTGGTGACCGCGACGTTCGTTTTCTTGCGCGCTGGCTTCAGGTACGCGGAGTCGGTCGACGTGCCCGTTCCAGGTCGCCAGATCCCAGTATCCGGCTCCCTCGATGCTGTTGCGGTTGAAGTCGTCGTTGCGCGGGATGCCCAGCACGCGGGAGGCAGTATCGATGAAGGCATCCGCGAGAGGGTTCTTCCACCGGGCGGGCTCGACCTTGAAGGGGCCGCTTCCGCCGTGGAACTCGGTTTCACCGCGCGAGTCGTGCTCGGACTTCTTGAAGTACGGCAAAAGCGACGCGTAGTTCCAGCCCGTCGCTCCCGCGTTCTCCCACGCGTCGTAGTCGCCGGGATTGCCGCGGACATGCACCAGACCATTGATCGCGCTCGAGCCGCCCAGGAGCTTCCCGTGCGGCAGCCCGTATACGGTACCCCCAAGGGACTCGTCCGGCTGCGTCTTCCAGTCGAGCCACATGAACTTCGGATTGAACAGAATCTTCGCGAAACCGAGCGGCACACGAGACCAGTAGCTGGTGTTCTCCGATCCCGCTTCGAGGACAAGAACCCTGTTCTCAGGGTCTTCGGCGAGCCGTGTCGCGACTATCGCTCCCGCGGAGCCGCCGCCGACGATCACGAAGTCGTAGTCCTGGGGATTGGTCGTCACGGCCGATACCCTCCTGTTGGTCCGCAGGCACGTTTGGATCCCCGGCGTGCGCCTTGATGCGTGGCCATGAGAGGAAGCCTTCTGCGTCTTGCGCCGGTGACATTGCACCGATTCCGACCATTCCAAGAATCGGCGGGTCCAGGCTAGCGACGCACTAATCTCAACCCGATGTCCGTGCCGAGCCCCAGAACATAGCCCAACTGGATGTTGAAATAGCCAATCGGCTCGAGCAGGCGCGCGTTCTGCAGGGGGCCTGCATCGACGGTATCGAAACCGATGTCACCCGCCATCTGCATCACCTGCGCCTTCGCCGTGGCATCGTCGCCAGCCACGAAGGTGGTGAGCTGCTGCCCGCCGACAGCGCCGCTGTCCATGTGCTGCGCAAACTGCGTGTTGAACGCCTTCACCACATTCGCACCGCGCGCCTTCTGTTGAAGCGCTTCCGCGCCGCTTGTAGTGCAGCCGCTGGCGAGTTGCATGTCTTCAGTCAACGCATTTGTGACGTCTACGAGAGTTTTCCCAGTGATGCCGTCGCCGAGTTCTGCGATCGCGTGATCGACCGCTCCGTAGGGCACGGCGAGAATCACGACATCGGCCCACCGGCCGGTCTCGTTGACCCGACCCGGCTCCTTGCCGACGGTCCGGGCGTCGTAGCCCGCCCGCTGCAGACCGCGGCGCAGCGCGCTGCCGACATTGCCATCGCCGATGATTCCCACCTTTGGCTTCATCTCGATTTCTCCTGCCTTAGTAGTGGACGGATCCACGTGTCGTGTCCGACTGTGCGCCGCGTCCTCGGTCGATTCTGTCCGGCGCAACTCGCGGTTCAGGGCCGTCCGCGAATTGCGCGAGCTCTTCGATGGGCGACGCTGAGCTGCGGTGAAGTCGCGGGCGACCGCGCAAGCGCGGCGCGGCCGCTCTTCAAAGTAACCGAGTCAACCAGTTGGCGCCTCGCTCGGCGAGGCGTTCCAGCCATGATCGCTTCCGGAACTTCTCAATGGTGATCTCCCGCGAGTGATTGAGGTCCTCAAGAAATGCGCGGTCCATCTCGTTGCCGAGTGTTCGATCGAGCACCATCAAGGTGGCCTCGTCGTTGAGTGCCATCGAGCGATTGTCGAAATTCATCGACCCCACCGTGAACCATTCGCCGTCGACCACGAATGTCTTCGCGTGCAGGGTCGTGGGCTGCCATTCATACACCCGGACGCCGGCACGAAGCAGCCTCTCGTACCACGCTCGTCCGGCAAGTCGCACGATGTTGACGTCGGTCATGGGGCCGGCCGTCAGAACACGCACGTCTACGCGTCGTTCTGCCGCGGCTGCGAGAAGGTCGACAAAGCTCTCGTCCGGGGCGAAATACGAGTTGGTGATGTACAGCGTCTTGCGCGCGGCGGCAATTGACAACGCAAAGAAGCGTTCCGCGGCGGTACTGCCCAGAGTGGGCGATGTGTACAGCAGTGCAGCGATCGTCCCTTCGGGCTGCATTTCGACGGTCGCGCGTCCGGTGAACATGACGCCAGTGGCTTCGACCCACGCCGCGGCAAATGCCGCCTGAAGTTGTCGAACAGCCGGACCTTCGAATCGAACGTTTGTCTCACGCCACGAGCCGTCGCTGTGTCCGTCGCCGAGCCATTTGTCGTCGATGCCAAACCCGCCGGTCCAACCGACACGGCTGTCGATGACGACCCCGCGCACGTGTGAGCGGTTCTGCGCGAGATGCAGCGTCGAGAGACGCAGGGGCCGGAACGGCTGAACCACGACGCCCGCCGCTCTCAATGCGTCGCGTTGATCCGCCGGCATGTCGACGGTGCCGAATGCGTCGTAGAGGACGAAGACGCGAACGCCCGCTGTGGCACGCTCACGCAGAACGTCGCTGAGTGCGACGGCCGTCCGCCCAGGTGCGCCGTAGTACACCTGCAAGGTGATCGAGCGCTGCGCCGCGCGCAGGTCTTTCCACAACCGCGGGAACGTCCCGTCGCCGTTCTGCATCACTTCGACGCGGTTTCCTCCCGCGAGCCACGCGCCGGTGGCCATCGTCGCCATCAGCGGGAACTCCGGCTCTGCCACGCCGATCGCGGAATTGTCTGGCGACACGCCGCGGACATGCCGGACCGCCGTGCCGCGTGTGATGTGGAGAAAACCGATGAGGGCCAGACCGAGGACGACGACTCGCAACGTCCAACGACCGATCCTGCCGAGACTGACGCGCCGGTGTGTCGTGACGGGTCTGTCGCTGTGGGGCGGCTTCCTCAGCATGGACGCTTCGTCCTGTCGCGTGGGAGCGAACGATCCATTAGAGTGTGCTTTCTTCAGGCCTGCGTCTGCGATGACCCGTACCGAAGTATGTCGTACGCAGCGGATGACCCTTGAAGGGCGTCACTTCTGGCGCGTAGAACTGATCGGACACCATCAGAATCGACCTCCCGCGATCCAGATCATGGATGACGGCGGCGCGACCGGCGTGAACGCAGTGCTCATTGCGGGCCTCCGCCGCAACTCCGACGCGGCCTACGCCCTTTCGCGTTATTGTGGCCCCGTTCTGCTTATTGCGCGGAGGGATCGCATGCCGCGTCCGTCGGCGTCTGACTGAGGGCGGAATGGGACGAGAATGGCACGTTATCGAGGTCCGCGTGAGCGAGCTGCGTCAGCTCTTCAACGCCATCGACCCGTCTCCATTCCGCGAGCGCGACCTGGACCCGCGTGCGGAAGAGTTCATCGTCGGGTGGGCCCGTGATCTTCCCGGTAACGCACATTTGTCCCTGGTGGTCCATCTCGAGCGCAGCGTTGGACGGGCGGACGAAGCCGTGTTACTCAGTGAGGCGATTCACCAGTATTTCGGTAAAGGGGCTGCGAGTACACGGCGGGCACTTCGCGAACTGCTCCAGCGAGGTCGCCTCAGCCTCGCGATCGCTATTGCGTTTCTGAGCGCGGTGACCGCGGTTGGCGACGCCCTCGGCAACTACTTTCGGGACACTCGGTTCGCGGACGTGCTCCGTGAGGGCTTTCTGATTGGCGGCTGGGTGGCGATGTGGCGGCCGCTCGAAGTGTTTCTCTATGACTGGTGGCCCATTCGCGCGGAAGCTCGTCTCCTCGAGCGCCTGAGTACGATGCCTGTCAGGATCGAGTACCAGAAGACAGCTTCGAGTGAGGCTTGGCGTTCTGACTGGCCAGCCGTCTCGGCAACCGGGTCGCGGCCGATTACAACACCGAGTAACTACGACGCAGTGGTCAGGAGCGAGATGATGCCATCCGAACCGACACGACACCAGCACACTCCAGAGGAAGAACGGAGAATTAGGGAAGCGGCGCTGGATCAGACGATTGAGGCATCGTTCCCGGCAAGTGATCCTCCATCTTCGAACCCGAATCCGGACGACCACGCGGCGTTTGACCGGCGTCGGACAGGCCGCGATGAGCGGCGTCGAGCCGCACCGGACGACTGAACGTCGGAGTTCCGGGCTCACCGCCGCGTAGCTTGTCAACGAGCGCGGTGTTCACTCTGGTTACGACTCGCGACGCCGCATAAAGCCTACGATGCGCATCAGCCACTTGACCATCCGCGAGAGTCTGGACGACGTCGTGGTTGCGTCCAAGATGCTCTACGCCAGTCATTATTTCTGGACCGGTCTCGAGCTGCGAGTGCTGGTGCCCGACGCATCACGCGGCTCCGGATTCTGGTTCGTCATCGTGAACCGCAGTCGATCCGACGGCCTCAGTGGCTTTGCTGAGAGGTTCGTGCGCCCTCGCGTGCGAAGCGAAAATGGAAGACGGAACGCTGGCAAGTCTCAGAGCGATGAAACTACGACTCGAGAGACGGAGGTCTTCCTCCCGTCGCTGCTGTGAACGGAGAGCGTGACCATGTGCACGCCGGGCGCGCAGCTTCCGCTCCGGCCCTATTCGTGCGCTCAGGTGAATGACGCTGCTGTTACTCGCTGCGGATCGCGTCGAGAGGCGTGATGTGCGCCGCACGGCGGGCCGGTAACGCGCAGGCCAGCAACGCGATCACGCCGATCACCAGTGACACCGCGGTCAGCGTCAACGCATCGGATGCTCCAACGCCCCAGAGCAAGCTTCCGATCAGCGGACCGAGCAGGAGGGCACCGGCGAGGCCGACCGCGGCGCCGGCGCCAGCCAACGCCAGCCCACGCAGGACGACCCGTGCGAACACGGCCCGCGGGGTCGCGCCCAGCGCCAGCCGCACCCCCATTTCATGGCGGCGCTGCGAGACGACGTAGTTCATCACGCCGTAGACGCCGACGCCGGCGAGCAGCACCGCGGCAGCCGCAAACACCGCCAGGAGGAGCGCGCCGAAACGCTGCGGCGCGATCGACTCGGCCGCGAGCGATTCGAGCGTCGCCACGCCGGCGACGGCCACGTCGGCATCCAGTTTCCTGACCGCTTCGCGCAGGGTGACGGCGAGGGTCGCCGGACGTCCCTTCGCTCTGACCGAGACGATCATCAATCGCCAGGGGTCCTGGCGGTGCGGCACGTAGACGAGCGACGTTTCGTTCGACGCCAGTCCCGCATAGCGCACGTCGCTGACCACGCCGACGATTTCGCGCAGGACGTTTTCGTCACGCCACGATCGCAGCTTGCGTCCGATCGGGTCTTCCGTGCCAAACACCTTCCGCGCCATCGTCTCGTTGATGATCATGACCGGTCGCGATTCCGCGGTGTCGGTGCGCTCGAACGCGCGGCCGCGGACCACCCGGACGCCGGTCGTGCGGAAGTACTCCGGCGACACCACGTTCCACAAGCCGTTGTAGTCGTGGCTTGCCGGTGGCTGCGGCTGCCCCTCGAGCAGAAATGCGCGCCCCAGTCCGAAGCCACCGCCGCCGGCGGGCACATACGAAGACACCGCCGCCGTCTCGACGCCGGGCGCCGACGCGAGGCCGTCGATCAGGCGTTCGAACCACTGCGCCGCGACCGCCCGTGGATACCGCGCGCCAGGCAGCGCGAGACGCCCGATGAGCAGCCGATCGACGTCCACACCCGGATCGACATGCGTCAGGTGAATGAAGCTGCGCAGCATGAGCCCGGCACCCACGAGCAGCACGATCGCGAGCGCGATCTGCGCCACGACCAGCACATCGCGCAGCCGGCTCGTCCGACGTCCAAC
>JBKPSE010000644.1:0-9014 GCA_046765855.1 Acidobacteriota bacterium
GGTCGAGAGCCATCGGGTGGAGAGCGCCGAACAGGCCACCACCCCGCGCGGCGTCGTCATCGAGGCGAGCGGCATCCGCTCGAACGGCTGGTTGACCGTGGATTTGCGGTACCCGGCGGGTGCGATGATTGCCGCAGTCCCGCAGTGGCAGCAGCGGCACCAGTCGGCCGCGGCGCTCGCGCCGCGTTGGGGGATCGCAGCCGCGACGCTGCTGATATGCGGGCTGCTGGCCGCAACGACGGCGCGGCAGGGATATTCGAGACCGTCGGTGCCGGAAGAAGAGACGACCACTAGCTCGCCGCCCGAGCCGCTCCCGGCGGCGCTTGCGGCAGTACTGGCTGCGAAAGGACGCGCGTCGCCTCACCACGCGATCTCGACCCTGCTCGATCTGGCGGAGCGCGGCGCGATCACCATTCGGGAATTACCGCGTGCTCTCGGCGTCCGCGGTTACGAAGTCGCGCAGGTTGCAGGGAAGCACGACCTCGAGATCCACGAACAGACGGCGCTGGAGATCGCGTTCGGGCGCTCCGGAACGGTCACGCTCGCGAAGGCGCGCGCGCGGCTCGTCCGCGGCGGGCGCCGCTTCGTCGCTGCCGTCAACGAGGATCTCGAGCGCCTGGGTCTACTCGACCCCGCGCGGAAGGCGATTCGCGATCGCGTCTCGGTTGTGGCCGTCGTGCTGTTGATCGCGAGTCCACTCGCCTGTCTTGGCGCCGCCGCGTTGATTCCGCGCTACGACGCCTGGCCGTTCCTGATACCGCTCGGCTTGTTCATCGCCGGTCTGGTGAGTGCGATCATGGCCGCGTCGACGAGCCCGCTCTCCGATCGCGGCGCGGTCGAGTCCGCGCGCTGGCGCGGCTTCCGTCACCATCTCAAGACGCTTGCCCGGAACAAGGATTCCGAAGGCAGCGTCACGTTCGACTCGCGGTGGATCGTGTACGCGATTGCCGTCGGCCTGGCGACGCAATGGGCGCGCTATCTGAAGGCCCATCCCGGTGTCGCACCGCCCTGGTTTCTGGCCGCCTCCCGTGACGATCGCGGCGCCTTCGCCGCCTTTCTCGGCAGCCAGGCAATCATCAGCGGCGGCCACGGCGGTGCGGGAGGCGGCGGCGCCACCGCCGGTGGAGGAGGAAGCGGGGCCGGGTAGTCAGGCGCGCAGGACGAACCAGCGAACGGAGGAAACGGAACAGATCTACGACGAAGCAACGGCAAGCGCAGATCAAACCGAGAGCGTCGAATAATGCAAACCTTGCGGGCTCCTGTTCCGGTGCGTTGCGCCGTTTCTCCGTTCCCGATGTTGTCCGTCCGCCGCCGCTATCTCCGATGACGGCTGAACGCGATCGGCTCCGCGAGGCCAGCGAGCGACGCGTGCCGTGGAAGCGCTGGGGCCCGTACCTGAGCGAGCGCGCGTGGGGCACCGTGCGCGAGGATTACAGCCCGGACGGCGACGCCTGGCATTACTTCCCCTACGAGCAATCGCGCGCGCGCGCCTATCGCTGGAACGAGGACGGTCTCGGCGGCATCTGCGATCGCGAGCAGCATATCTGCTTCGCGCTCGCGCTCTGGAACGGCCGCGACCGCATGATCAAGGAACGGCTGTTCGGCGTGTCGGGCCCGCAGGGCAATCACGGCGAGGACGTCAAGGAATACTACTTCTATCTCGACAGCACGCCGACGCACTCGTACATGAAGTACCTCTACAAGTATCCGCAGTCGGCCTATCCCTACGAGCTGCTCCTCGCCGAAACGGCGCGGCGCGGCCGGGGTGATCCGGAATTCGAGCTCCTCGACACCGGCGTCTTCGACGAGGATCGCTACTTCGACGTCTTCGTCGAGTATGCGAAGGGAACGCCGGACGACATCCTGGTCCGCATCACGGCGATGAATCGCGGCGCCGACGCGGCTGTTCTGGACTTGCTGCCGACGCTCTGGTTCCGCAATCGATGGTCGTGGGACGGCACCACCGCGCGCCCGTCGTTGTCTCGCGGAACGACGCCCGGCGTCACCTGCGTGAACGCCGTCGAGGAACGCTACGGCCGGCGGTTCCTTTATTGCGACGGCGTCCCCGAGCTCCTGTTCACCGAGAACGAGACGAATGCGGCGCGCCTGTTCCCGGACGGCGTCAACGAGAGCGCCTTCACCAAAGACGGCATCGACGACTATGTCGTTCACGGCGCGCGAACCGCGGTCAACGCCGCGCAGATCGGCACCAAGTGCGCGGCGCGTTATCGCCTGACGATCGATGCGAACGATCAGGCGGTCGTCCAGCTGCGCCTGACCGATTCAGAGTTGACGGATCCCTTCGGGCCGTCGTTCGCCGGCACGTTTGCGGCGCGTCTTGCCGAAGCGGACGAGTTCTACGCGTCGGTCGTCCCCGAGCGGCTCAGCGCCGATGCGGCGGGCGTGATGCGTCAGGCATTCGCCGGCCTGTTGTGGAGCAAGCAGTTCTACCACTACGACGTGCGCCGGTGGCTGACCGGCGATCCGGCGCAGCCGAAGCCGCCGGCGTCACGTCGGCGCGGACGCAACCACGCGTGGATGCAGTTGAACAACGCCGACGTGATCTCGATGCCGGACAAATGGGAATACCCGTGGTACGCGTCCTGGGATCTCGCCTTCCACTGCATTCCGCTCGCCTTGATCGACGCCGAGTTCGCCAAGGCGCAGCTCGTGCTGCTGCTGCGCGAGTGGTACATGCACCCGAACGGGCAGTTGCCCGCCTACGAGTGGAACTTCAGCGACGTCAATCCGCCGGTCCATGCCTGGGCGGCGCTGCGCGTCTTCCGGATCGATCGGCGCGTCAACGGCCGCGGCGACCGCCGGTTTCTCCAGCGCGTCTTCCACAAGCTGCTGCTCAACTTCACCTGGTGGGTGAACCGCAAGGACGCCGAAGGCAACAACATCTTCGAAGGGGGATTCCTCGGCCTCGACAACATCGGCGTGTTCGACCGCAGCAATCCCCCGCAGGATGGACTGCACCTCGAACAGTCCGACGGCACGAGCTGGATGGCGATGTACACGCTCAACATGCTCGCCATCGCGCTGGAGCTGGCCGCGGACGATCCCACCTACGAGGACATCGCCACCAAGTTCTTCGAGCACTTTCTCTTCATCGCGCACGCGATGACCAACCGCGGCGATCAGTCGCTCTGCCTGTGGAACGACGAGGACACGTTCTTCTACGACGTGTTGTATCGCGGCGGCGAGCGGATCCCGCTGCGGATCCGCTCGATGGTCGGCCTCATCCCTCTGTTCGCCGTCGAGACGCTCGAGCCGGCGGTGCTCGACAGGCTCGAGGGCTTCCGCCGTCGAATGGAATGGTTTCTCCGGAACCGTCCCGATCTGACCGGCAACGTCGCGTCGATCGTGGCGCAGGGGACCGCGAAGCGGCGCCTGCTCTCGATCGTCGACGCGGAGCAGCTGCGCCGTCTGCTTCGCGTCATGCTGGATGAGCGCGAGTTTCTCTCGCCGTACGGCGTACGCGCCCTGTCCCGCTACCACCTCGACCATCCGTTCCTCCTCCGTCTCGACGGCAGCGAGCACGTCGTCGACTACGAACCGGCGGAGTCGTCGAATGCGATGTTCGGCGGCAACTCGAACTGGCGCGGACCGGTGTGGTTTCCCGTGAATTATCTGCTGATTGAATCGATCCAGAAATTCCACTACTACTACGGCGACGATTTTACGGTCGAGTGTCCCACCGGATCAGGCCGGATGATGAACCTGTGGGAAGTCGCGACCGAGCTCTCTCAGCGGCTGTCGGCGCTGTTCTTGCGAAAGGACGGCCGGCGTCCGGTGTACGGCGGGATCGAGAAGTTCCAGACGGATCCGCGCTGGCGGGATCTCATCCTGTTCCACGAATATTTTCATGGCGACACCGGCCAGGGCCTCGGTGCGAGCCATCAGACCGGCTGGACCGCTATCGTCGCAAAGCTGCTCGAACAGAGCGGCGAGAAGAGGGAGGATTGAAAATGGTGAAGCATGGAGTCGTCCTGCTGTTGTGGGTGCTCTCCGCCTGGCCGCAAGAGACACAGACGCGCCGGCCCGACGTGCCATACGTCCCGACACCGCCGGCTGTCGTCGAGGCGATGCTCAAGCTGGCCAAGGTCACGAGCAGCGACGTAGTCTACGACCTGGGCTGTGGCGATGGCCGAATCCCGATTGCCGCCGCGCAGCAATACGGCGCCCGCGGCGTCGGCATCGACATCGACCCGGTCCGGATATCCGAAGCCAACGAGAACGCCAAAACCGCCGGCGTGACCGACAAGGTCAAGTTCCTCAACGAGGATCTGTTCACCACCGACTTCAGCGAGGCGACGGTGGTCACGCTCTATCTACTGCCCTCGGTAAACGAAAAGCTGATACCGAAGCTGAAGGCATTGAAGCCGGGCACGCGCATCGTCTCGCATGCGTTCGACATGGGCAGCACCTGGCCGCCGGAAGAGCGACAGGAGGTCGCCGGGAAGACGATCTACTTCTGGACGATCAAGTGATCGCTGCTCGCGCATCAGGATCGCGGATCCTTATCAACGATCCGGAATCAGAAGTAGCGATTCAGGATCAGCGATTCGGAATCAGGGATGAGGGATGGGCGATTGGTTCGCCATCCCAGTTCGTGTGCGGAGCCTGGTTCTCGACGAGCCATCCGTAGACGAGCTCGCCATACGTGCGCCAGCGCATCTTCTTGCGTTGGTAGAACGGTATGAGGGCCTTCTGCACTTCCGGCAGGCGATAGAACGGCACGCCCGGGAAGTAGTGGTGCTCGAGGTGATAGTTCGAGTTCAGGTAGGCGAAGTCCCAGAACCAGTGGCCGCGCATCAGCGTGCCCCATTTTGCGGGATCGGTCGGGTCGATGTCGTAGTGTTGCCCGAGGCGGTTCAAGGTGAACGCGATCGGGAAGATGAAGAACACGGGAATGATGCTTGCGCGCAGCGCGGCGTAGAACCCGAAGAAGTACCAGATCAATCCGAGCGCCGACAGGTGAAACAGCATCGACAGCTTGCGCTCGCGCGCGATGTCGCGCTGCAGCGGCTCGGGATAGGTCGAGGACTCGCGGCGCGCCGCACGGAAATAAATCGGAAACAGCGCCGGCGTGCAATAAAGCAGCTTGTACCAGCGCGCGTTGACCTTCGGCGAGAGATGATGCCGCTTGGGATCGTCCTCGTCGGATCCAAGCTCCGCGTGATGATCGAGATGCCAGCGCGTGAACTGGCTCGCCGAGATGCCGCTCGGGATCGCGTAGAGGTACCCGAGCAGCCGCTCGAGGCGCGGATGGCGCCGTTCGAAGATCGTGTGGTGGACGACTTCGTGCAGCAGCACGGTGAAGTTGAAGACCGTGAAGCCCTGCACGAACGCCACCGGAATCCAGATCAGAGGATGGTCGAAACGGATCAGGACCCACGTCGCCACGGCAAGCATCGCGAATTGCCGCACGGCGACGGCCAGATGGCGGATCGGCTGCTTGCGATGGAAGTCACGCATCGCGTCGCGCGAAATCGCAGCGCCCAGCTCAGCACGGAGCGCGCCCGCATGCTGGGAGTAGTAGTGGCCCTTCACGGAACGTCTATTGTCTCACGAGCCATGAGCCCCGACTCCGGCCGGCAGGCCAGCAGTTTGAGCCCATGAGCCTTACTCGGCGGGTATTTGCAGGCGCTGTTGTCCCAACCGCGTGATGGCGATGCCGGCGAGCACAGCCGCCGCGCCGCCAATCTTCGCGGCACCGATTGGCTCGTGCAGCCACAGGTACGCGGTAATCATCGCGATAATCGGGAGGAGGTTCGAATAGACCGACGTTCGGGCGCTGCCGATCTCGCGCACCGCCGCGTACCAAATCGTATACGCGACGCAGATTGCAAAGAACGAGGAATAGACGAGTTTGACCCACGTGACCACGCTGACCGCTTTCCACGGAACACGCGAGAGCGCGCCGGCGCAGATCGGCACGTAGACCAGCGTTCCGACCAGCATCGACAGCGCGGTGACGCCGACCGGCGAATGGCGGGCCATCAGCGGGCGCGCGCCGATCGTGTAGAGCGCCCAGCAGATGACCGCGCCCGCCAGCATCGCGTCGCCGCGCAGCGAAGCGCCGCTGACATGCGCGCCGCGGCCGACGACAATGTAGATGCCGAAGAGCGAGAGCAGGGTCCCGGCCCAGTGCAGCGCGCCGACCCGTTCCTTGCCCGACAGCCACGAGATCAGCGTGATCACCACCGGCGTCGACGACACGAGCAGCGCGCCGTTGGCGACGCTCGTCTTCGCCAACCCCCCGACGAACAGGTACTGGTAGAGGCAATGGCCGACGACGCCGAGCCAGGCGATGCGGATCCAGTCCTGGCGCGTCACCGGGGCGGGCGTGTGGAAGATGCTCGCGATTTCCGCGCTGCCGCTCCGGTCGGAGACGGCCGGACGGCGGCGGCTGACGATCACGTTCGCCGCCACCATCACGACGGACGCCTCGATCAGCCGCAGCGCGTTGAACGCCTGGGGATCGAGCTCGCGGAACGCCGACTTGACCAGCGCATAGTTGGTGCCCCAGATGGTCGCCATCAGGAGCAGCAGCAGGTCGAGCCGGGCGGCGCTCGTCAGCTGACGAGCCTGGACTGCATCTCTTTGAGGGTTTCCTGAATCAGCCGTTCGTTGTCTTCCTTCGAGATGTCGCGCCGCAGGATCTTCGACGCGATGGCAATGGACAGGTCGACTGCCTCGTGGCGGATCGTCTCGACGGCGCGCGCGGTCTGCAAATCGATCTGGCGTTCGGCGTGCTTGACCAGCGCGTCCGCGTCGCTGCGCGCCTTCTGCTTCATTTCATCGGCGAAGCGGGCCGCCTCCGTCCGCGTGCGCGACACGATCTCTCCCGCCTCGGTGCGCGCCTGGGCCAGGATGCGCTGCGACTCGGCATGGATCCGCTGCAGCTCCTCCTTCGCCTGCCGCGCGTCGTCGAGCGACTTGCGGATCGCCTCCTGCCGCTTCTCGAGCGCCTCGAGCAGCGGCCGCCACGCGAACCGCCCGAGCAGCGCCAGCAGGATCAGGAAGGTGACGATGGTCCAGATGTAGAGCCCGGGATCGGGTTGGACCAATGGGTTCATCGGCCTGCTCCCGTCACCGGTTCAGCAGCACGATCAGCAGCGCGAACACTTCGGCGAGGATCGCGACGCCTTCGAGCAGGAACAGCGGCAGGTTGACCGCGCCGGTGATCTGCGATGCCGCGCTCGGCTGCCGGCCGATCGCCTCAGCCGCCCCCGCGGCGAGCCGCCCGATGCCGATCCCCGCGCCGATCACAACAAGACCGAGACCGAGACCGGCCCCCATGAACGCAATCGCATTACCACCCATTACCTTCTCCTTGTATCAGTGTCTGTGTCAGTTGAATCGTCAGTGATGCGCGTGGATCGCCATGCCGATGAAGACCGCCGTGAGCAGCGTGAACACGTACGCCTGCACCAGCACTACGATGATTTCCAGCGCCGAAATTCCCACCGCCAGCGGCAGCGACAGCACCAGGCCGACGCCGATCCCCGCCGTCGCGCGGCCGAACAGATCGGCGAAGATGAACACGAACGACAGAATCGCCAGCAGCGCGATATGTCCGCCGGTCATGTTCGCCGCAAGTCGCATGGTCAGCGCAAAGGGGCGGACGAACATGCCCATGATCTCGATCGGGATCAGCAGGATGTAGAGCGGCCAGGCCAGTCCCTTCGGCGCGAGGTTCATCCAGTGCCGCACGAAGCCGTGCGCGCGCGTGCCGGCGACGATGATGGCCATGAAGGTAATCGTCGACAGCGCCGCGGTGACGTTGAAGTTCCCGGTGGCGGTCGCGCCGCCGTGAACCACCCGCGCGAAGAAGGACTCCTCGGGCAGGTGCAGGAACGAATGATTCGCCAGTCCGATGACGTCGAACAGCGGAATCAGCCCGACCAGGTTGGCGGCGAGGATGAACAGAAACAGCGTCAGCAGGAGCGGCGTCCAGGTGCGCACCCACTTCCGGCCCACGTTCGGCTGGGCGATCGCGTCGCGGATGAATTCCACCATGGACTCGAGCGCGTTCATTGCACCGGAGGGCACCAGCCGGTCGGGCGACTGGCGGATGTAGCGCCGCACCATCCAGGTGACGACGACGAACAAGACCGCGGCGACCAGCCACAGCATGAACACGTGCTTGGTGACCGAGAAGTCAATGCCCCAGAGAGTCGGCAGATGGATCAGCGGATGCTCGTGCCCGCTGTTGGCGACGTGGCCGATGATCGTTTCGCCCGCATTGAACTGACCGCCGGCTGCCGCCTCGCCGGCGTGCTGTGCGGTCTCGATCGCGTGCTGGGCTTCGGTCGGTTGCAGCATGCTTCAGCGCGATATGGACGACGCCGCGCCGGCAAACAGGCGGCGGAGGAATCCCGCCTCGATTGCGTGCAGCGCGATGAAATACAGAGCGAAACTCACCACGAATGGCTTGAGGCGCAAGCCGAGCGCGCCAAGCAGCACGATGTAAACGGCAAAGAACAGCATCTTGATCGCGAGTCCCGCCATCAGGACGCCGGTGACCCGCTCCGGCGCTCGCGCATGAGCGCGCGCGACGAACAGCCATGTCAGCGCGGCGCTGGCCAGCGGCCCCGCCATCCCCAGTGCGAGCTCGGGATTGAGCGACGCGCCGCCGGCGGCGCTGATCGCGGCCCACGATCCCACACTACTCCCGGCCATCACGGTGATCGGACGCGCCCTCACCGCTACTTCCGCCACATCGTCTTGATCAGTTCGTAGAATCCGACGACGATTCCCAGCGTGAGCCCGACGAACAGACCCCAGGGCCCCGTGTCGCGCCAGGCATCGAACCCGTAGCCCAGCCCGCCCAGCAGCACGATGGCGCCGATGAGCGTGTAGCTGGCGGCCGCCGCCGGCCCCGACCGCGATGCGTTCTCCTGGAGCGATCTCGCAGCTTTGGGGAACGAATACGGGCGACCCTTCCTAGAGTTCGGCATTGCTACCAACGCAAACGCGCAATCATAACGTACGCGCGAAAAGCG
>JBKPSE010000645.1:0-1949 GCA_046765855.1 Acidobacteriota bacterium
GAGCGTCAGGCGGCTCGAAGCGTCAATAAGCCTTCATTTCATTTCCTCGGCGAGGCGCAACAGCGCACGCCGTGTGGCCTTGCGCGCGGCGTCTGCCGTCGGTTTGCCGAGCACCTCCGCGAGGTCCGCGTAGGAGTAGTCCATTTCCACCCGTCCGATGATCGCTTCGCGCTCTTCGGGCTCGAGCCTGGCCAGTGCCGCGACGTATCGCGCCGCAGCTTCGGCACCGATCGCGTCCTCGAGCGGCGAACCCTGGCCTACCACGTCGAGCTCGTGGACGTTCACAAGTACTGGCGCTCGCCCCTTTCGGCGCAGCTCGTCGCGCAATCGGTTCATCACCGCCTGCCGCAGATATGCGTGCAGCGCCCCGACGCCCCGCACTTCGAATGTGTCCATTCGTGAAAACGTTCGCAGCAGAGTGTCCTGAACCAGATCGTCGGTGTCGGCCAGGTCCCTGGCCCACCGGGGCAGCCGGCCGCTGACGTACCGGCGCAGGGGCGCCAGGTGCCGCTGAATAAGCTGTTCGAGAGAATCCTTGTCGCCCTCACGGACGCGCTGAATCAATACGGCGGTTGAGTCGAGCGGAGGGGATGGGCCGTTGGGCATGGACCCTGAGTTCCTCAGTCCGGCGATTCTACCCTCCTCGTTACATCATCGTGCACGCGATGAACGGAAATCGTCCTGGGCGCCATCATCCTTTGACAGGCGCCAGAACGGTCTGGCGGAGGTCCCGAATGGCGCGGGTGAAAACACTGGTGTTGCCGGTGCCGGCGCAGACCACCAGCGCGCCTTCGATCCGGACTACCAGGTCTTCGGCGCGGCGCCGCGCCACTGCGCGCGGCAGTCCGGATTCGACCGCCAACGCTTCAACAGCATCGATCCATGCGGTGAAGACACGGCCGAGCGGCCGGCGAAAGCGTGTCGCGTCGGCGCTGGCGCACAGGCGCTCGAGCAGGCAGGCCTTTTTCCCGCCGGCGTAGAAGGCCTCGATCGCGTCGAGCATCCGATCGAGCTTCTTCCGCGGCGGGGCCGCGGACCGCATCGGTTCGAACATCGCCAGCTCGAGCTGTTGCTCGAGATGCGCCAGCACCTGAATCGCGATCTCCTCTTTGCCGTTAGGAAAGTGATGATAGAGGCTCGATTTGCCAAGACCGGTCGATTCGGAGATGTCGGACAATGACGCGCCGTCGAATCCCTTATCGCGGAAGAGATCCATCAGGCGGCCGAGCATCTCCGGTTTGGTGAGAAGAGGGGCGGGCATTCACATCACCTTAGCAGCTCCGCCGCCCGTTGGATTAAACGGTGAAGAGTCGAGCAGTTCCCAGCGCACGGCGGACGGCAGCTCGAATTGAACCCATTCGCGTATTACGAAATCCCAGTAGCGGCCCGTGCCTCCTGTCGAGTGCTGCGGATTCTCGACGCCGAAGCGCAGCCGTGCCGAGCCGGAAAAGGCAAGGATCCGACCGCGCTCGAAATCGACCGCGGTCAGGCTCGCCCGCGGATCGATCTCGTAGTTGCCGAGCGTCATGAACATGCTGTTGCCCGGGTAGTCAGGAATGCGCAGGGTCGACGCGTCCACAACTTGAATGAAGCCGGGTGCGCCGCCTCTGTGTGAGGCGTCCACTCCTCGCGCCGGATGAACGCTTCCAACGAACGCGGTGTCCGTGCGCTCGATCAGCGCGCGCCGTTCCGCGTCCATCGTCCGTCCCCACTCAGTGGATCCGGGAGACGAGGCGATCGCGTCGCGCGCGCGGGACTCGCGGCGCTGGATGTATTTTGGGCAGTTGGGGACACTTTCGCGGACGAGGACTACGACCTCATCATTCGAGACGTCCTCGATCGTGCCGTTGATTCGCAGGCGACGCCGGGATGTGAGCTCGATCGCGAGGATGCCCAGATCGCGCCCGACGACGAGACGCCGCAGTACAGGATCGTCGGCAGAGGCCGAC
>JBKPSE010000646.1:0-3396 GCA_046765855.1 Acidobacteriota bacterium
CTGCTGGATCGTGTAATCCGCGAAGATGAGCGCACCGACCTTGATGCTCGGCAAGTCGGCTGCCGGCGTCGCCGCGGGAGGCTGCTGAGCGGCGGCAGGGCGTGCGGCGGCCGCGGCCAGCATCGCAACGGTCAGAAGGCGGCTGAGCATGACGCGCCGAGTCTATGGGCCGGCTATCCTCCTGTCAATGAAACGGCCATGTTTCAGGCGTGTTAAGTTTTTCCCCCGCTCGCGCGCGTTTACACCGTTGTTGCATATGATGTCGAAATGGCGTTCAGGCTGATACCGAGGGAAGAGCGGTTCTACGACGATTTCACGACCATGGCGGAACAGATTCGCGTCGGGGCCGTGCTCCTCGACGAGATGCTCGCCCCCGACAAGCCGATCTGGGACAAGGCCGACGAAATCAAGGAAGTCGAGCACAAATGCGATTTCCTGACCCACGAAATCATCCAGCGGCTGAATCGCACCTTCGTCACCCCGCTCGACCGCGAAGACATCCACGTGCTCGCCCGTTCGCTCGACGACGTGATGGATGCGATCGACGCGTCGGCGACGGTGCTGCGCCTCTATCACATCGACAGCGTGCGCCCCGGCGCGCGCGAGCTCGCCCGGCTGGTGCGTGATTCGGTCGAACAGGTGGTCTGCGCCATGAAAGCGCTCGAGAAGCGCAAAGGCGTGGCCGAATGCGCCGTCGAGATCAATCGACTCGAGAATGAAGCGGACCGCGCCCACCAGGCCGCGGTTCAATCACTGTTCAAGGACGAGAGCAACGCAATTGCGGTGATCAAGTGGAAGGAGATTCTGGATTTTCTCGAACAGGCCACCGACCGCTGCGAGGACGTCGCCAACGTGCTCGAAGGCGTCGTCGTGAAGCACGCCTGAGCGGATGGATTCGAATCTCCTCGCCGTCATCGCGCTGATTTTCGTCGCGCTGGCCTTCGACTTCATCAACGGCTTTCACGACGCCGCCAACTCGATCGCCACGGTCGTCTCGACCCGCGTGCTCAGTCCCGGCAAGGCAGTCATCTGGGCGGCGTTTTTCAACTTCGTCGCCGCCTTCACCTTCGGCACCGCCGTCGCCAAGACCGTCGGCTCGGGGCTGGTCGACATCAACATTGTCACCTTCTCCGTGATCTTCGCCGCGCTGGTTGGCGCGATCGCGTGGGACCTGATCACCTGGTACTTCGGCCTGCCGACCAGTTCGTCGCACGCTCTGATCGGCGGGTACGCCGGGGCGGCGGTGGCCAAGGCCGGCGTCGTGGCGATCATTCCCGGCGGCTGGACGAAGACGCTCATCTTCATCGTCCTTGCTCCCCTCATCGGCATGACGCTCGGGTTTTTCCTGATGGTCGCGCTCATGTGGATCTTCAGCGCCTTTTCTCCGTCGCGCGTGGACCGCTGGTTCCGGCGGCTGCAGCTCGTGTCGGCCGCCGCCTACAGCCTCGGCCACGGCGGCAACGACGCGCAGAAAACGATGGGCATCATCGCCGGCGTGCTGTTCGCCGGCGGTTACATCGCGAACTTTCGCATCGATATCTGGGTGGTGCTGATGGCGCACGCGGCCATCGCCCTCGGTACGTTGTCGGGCGGCTGGCGCATCATCCACACGATGGGCTCGAAGATCACCAAACTGCAGCCGGTCGGTGGCTTCGCGGCGGAGACCGCCGGCGCGATCTCGCTCTTCACCGCGACGCACCTGGGCGTGCCGGTGAGCACGACGCACACGATCACCGGGGCGATCATCGGCGTTGGTTCGATCCGACGTCTCTCCGCCGTCCGCTGGGGCATCGCCGGGCGGATCGTGTGGGCGTGGCTGCTGACGATCCCGGCGTCCGCCTTCATCGCCGCCGTGACCTACTTCGCCGTCGCCTACACGATCGCGCCCTAGCGCTTCGCGGTTATTCGCCTCCGGTTACGAGCAGCACGACGGACCGCAGCAGGAGCGCGGCGTTTCCGGCTTGCGCGCGCGCACGAACGCGCTGAGAAATTTCCCTTCGACCTGCGACGCGAGCGCATCCACGTCGAGACCGCTCTCGGTCAGGAACGCGCGGGCGTCTTCGACGTCGTAGATCCGCCACGGCTCGATCTCGACATCTTCGAAGCCGGCGCTGCGCAGCTTGTCGGTGAACGCGTTCTCGTCGAGCGCGCCTGCGATACATCCGACCCACAATTCCATGCTGCGTCGGACGTCCGCCGGCACGTCGCCGCGCACTACGACGTCGGAGACGGCAAAGCGGCCGCCCGGCTTGAGCACGCGGAAGGCCTCGCGCAGTACCGCATCCTTGTCAGTGGACAGATTGATGACGCAGTTGGAGATGATCACGTCCACGCTGCTGTCGGGCAGCGGCACCGCTTCGATCGTCCCCTTGAGGAACTCGACGTTTGCTATGCCCGCCTTGCGCTGGTTTTCGCGCGCCAGCGCGAGCATCTCGTCGGTCATGTCGAGGCCGTAGACCTTGCCTGCGGGTCCGACACGCCGGGCTGACAGCAGCACGTCGATGCCGCCGCCCGACCCGAGGTCGAGCACGGTCTGCCCGGGTTCGAGGGCCAGCAGCGCCGTCGGATTGCCGCAGCCGAGCGAGGCCTGCAATGCTTCCTGCGGCAGCCCGTCTCTCTGCGTGTCTGAATAAAGGTTGGTGGTGATAGGGTCGCCGCAGCCGCACGCGGTCGGGCCGCAGCAGCTGCTGCTGCCGACGGACCGGGCGATCTGGCCGTACTTCTCTCGAACCGCGTCCCGAACGTTCTCCGTGGTGCTCATTGAATACTCCATTCGCGTTAGCAGATATATGCACTCTACGGCGGTCGTGATATATTTGTCAAGACGAATATATGGACAAGCAACTGGCCTCGCTCGAACGAACCTTTCAGGCGCTTTCCGACGGCACGCGGCTGCGCATTCTCGGTCTGCTGCTGGCCGGAGAAATCTGTGTCTGCGACATCCACGACACCTTGGACATTCCGCAGCCGAAAGCGTCGCGCCATCTCGCCTACCTTCGCCGTGCGGGACTGGTGCAGGCGCGCCGTGAAGGATTATGGATGCACTACCGGCTGGCGCCGCTGTCCGATCCGATCGCGGCGACGATTCGCGACGCGGCGACGCACGCCTTGGGGCATCTCGATATCGTCAAGAAGGATGCGCAGCGGCTCGAGAAAAAGACCGGGTGCTGCGTTCCTGCGCGGCCGGGCGAGCGTCCCACGTTCAGTTGCTGCGGCTGAGCGGAGATGTGGTCGTGAATGACGTGCAGATTGTCAACGCGTCGGTGGCGGATCGGGATGCGCTGTTCGAGTTACTGCGGCGCGTGCATCTTCCGATCGACGGCCTCGATGATCATCTGGCCCACGCGCTCGTCGCTCTGTCTCTTATACACATCTGACGCTGCCGACGACAGGTAT
>JBKPSE010000647.1:0-2997 GCA_046765855.1 Acidobacteriota bacterium
CCGTGCTGCACGCCGTCGGCTTGTCGGTGAGCGGGCCGATGCTGCGGATCGTGCTCCCGGTCGGAATCTCGTTCTACACGTTTCAGGCGATGAGCTATACGGTCGACGTCTACCGCGGCGAGCTCCGTGCACGCCGCAGTCTTCTCGACGTCGCCGTGTTCATCTCCTTCTTTCCGCATTTGGTGGCCGGCCCGATCCAGCGCGCGTCCTACCTGCTCCCGCAGGTGGAAGGCGCGCGGCGTTTTTCGCTCGACAAGGCATCGAGCGGCTTCTCGCTGATCGTGTGGGGATTCTTCAAGAAGCTGGTGATCGCCGACAACGTCGGCGTGATCGCGAACAAGGTCTTCGCCCTGAACGATCCGTCGTTCGAAGTGCTGTGGGCCGGCGTGTTCGCGTTCGCGATCCAGATTTACGCGGACTTTTCCGCCTATACGGACATCGCCCGCGGCACCTCACGCTGGCTCGGCTTCGAATTGACCCAGAATTTCGAACACCCGTATATGGCGCGCAGCCCGGCTGATTTCTGGCGCCGCTGGAACATTTCCCTTTCGACCTGGTTTCGCGATTACGTCTACATCCCGCTGGGAGGATCGCGCGCCGGAGAGCGCACGTGGGCGCGCAACGTTCTGGTCACGTTCCTGCTCTCAGGCCTGTGGCACGGCGCGAGTTGGAACTACGTCCTCTGGGGGCTGTATCACGGTGTGCTGTTGCTGCTCACGCGAGCGCATGAACTGCTCGGTAAACCTCGCAACGGCGGCCGCCTCGCGGACTTCGGCGTGCGGCGCTGGCTGCAGACCGCAGGAATGTTCGTGCTGACGCTGTTCGGATGGCTGCTGTTTCGCGAAACCGAGTTGAGCGCCATCGTTCGCGATCTGCGCCTGTCGCCTTTGCACAGCTCGGCGTTCGAGCGGCAGACGGGGCTGTACTTGTTCCTGCTCGCGTTCGGCTACTCGGTGCCGCTATGGATCCAGAGCATCTGGGTCGAGCTGCACCGCGACAGACCGGAAGCGCCGCCGACCTGGGAGGCCGCCACGATTCGCGCACTCGCATGCGGCACCGCCTTCGCCGCCATCCTCGTGCTGCGCAGCAAGACGTCGCTCGACTTCATCTACTTTCAGTTTTGAACCGGGCCCCTGTCGCTAACGTAGTACTACCGTCGCCCAGTCCCAGCCTTCCATCCCTTTCGCGTTGAAGGCTTTGACGCGGACGACGTCGCCGCTCTTTGCGCCGGCGAGCGTGGCTCTCGGCTGCGCGACGCGCAGCGAATGCAAGCCGGGATTGTCCGCCGGACCCCACGTCACGAGATATCCCGACACGCCGCTCTCTGGACTCGCCGTCCACGACGCAGCGGCACCACCCGCATTCGACGTCGTCTGAAGTCCCGCGATTCGCGACGGACTCGAGGCAAGCAGCATCAAGGTCGCCGCCGTCGTCTTCGCCACTTCCGCGATCAGCTGATGGTTGATGCCTTCGAGAAAGTCGTGCGGCTGGTGGTAGTGCGGATTGCCGAGCACGGGATACGAGCCGATGCCGCCGACGATGTCGCCATACGCTTCGTAGTAGGCAGCCGCGTCGGTGCTCTTGTAGTAAAGCGCGTCGTAGGTAATCAGATTGCTGAACTGAATCGCCGCGCCGTGCTGGATGTCGCGGATGCCGGGGTTCGAGTAGCGAATGGTGTTGTCGAGGCGATGATCGTTCGCCCACCCGATCATGTCGTTGTTCAACGCGCCGACGATCTTCGTCTTGTTGGCGACGGCCTGCCGCACGAACTCGCGGCTGCCGAGCAGTCCGGCCTCCTCGCCGGTGAACGACGCGAACACGATGGTGGCGGGCATCGGATGGCCGGCGAGGATCCTGGCGGTTTCCAGCAGCGCCGCGGTTCCCGACGTATCGTCGTCAGCCCCCGGACCCACCGCGACCGAGTCGTAGTGACTGCTGACGACGTAGACGAGCTCGGGATTGACGGTTCCTTTCAGCGTCGCAATCACGTTCGCCGTCTGTCCGCCGAGCGCCTGCCGCGGTGAGAACCATTGGTACTCCGGCGCGTAGCCGAACGATTGGTAGGCGTTGAACAGATATGCCGACGCCAGCCGGTTGCCAGGCCGCGAGATGTGCTTGGAGTCGAAATCGAAGAGCGCCTTTTCGTGCGCATACGCCCGCGTCGCCGAGGCATTCGCGGTGACCTTGGCGACCTCCGCGGCAATCGGCGCGAACAGCCGCTTGCCGTTGTCGCGAAGCGCCCGCTCCGCCTTCAGGTTCGCGTCGATGCGCGCGATCACATCCGCCGCCGACACCGTCTTCGACAGATCGACCAGATATACCCCGCGCTCGGCCGACACCGTGTCGCCGTCGCGTTCCGCCACGATCAGCAGCTTCATCCCGTCGCCGGCGGCGACCCAGACGTACTCGGGCGCAATCGTACGGATCGTGTTGTTGTGAAAGATCCGCCGCCGCGCGAAACTCGGCACAGGGGAAGCGGACGCCGGCGTAAGGTCGTACAGATAGGATCGCCGATGGCGCGCCTCGCCAATCATCCCGACCAGCCGTCCCGGCCCGAGGAACTGGGGCAGCAGGTCGTGCTGAATCTCGCGCGTGATGCGCGTCTCGCTCTTGCCGTCGCGATTGACGACGAAGATCTCCCAGTCGTCGTTGCGCATCATCTGGAACGCAACGCGGCTGCCGTCGGGCGCCAGCGCGGGCGCGTCGAGCCGCTCCAGTCCTTTGTGCAGTTCGAGAGGCGCGGCGAGATTGTCGGTCGCGGCGATCAGGAGCCGCTGTTCGGCGCCCCCGGCCGCGGGCCCCGTGCGGGCGACCCACGACACCGTGCGTCCGTCGCGCGACAACGCCGGGGCGACGCCGTTGATCGTCGTAGCCGAACCGCCGATGGTGAGCACGCCGAACGC
This sequence comes from Acidobacteriota bacterium, assembly GCA_046765855.1. Classification (GTDB taxonomy): domain Bacteria; phylum Acidobacteriota; class Vicinamibacteria; order Vicinamibacterales; family 2-12-FULL-66-21; genus JAICSD01. The sequence goes on from JBKPSE010000647.1 coordinate 2,904, forward strand.
CGTGGGCGCATTGAACCCGCCGCCGCCCCCGCCGCCGGCGCCTCCGCCTGCCGGCGCATCCGCCGCACTCGGCTCCGCGGCCGCCGCCGGGGCG
>JBKPSE010000648.1:0-4545 GCA_046765855.1 Acidobacteriota bacterium
CTGTCGATCAACGTGACGTCCAACTTCGTCCTGGCGCAGGAAGCGAACAAGGTGTTCAGGGCGCAACAGCTGCCGGCCGCCATCGTGCTCACCAGCTCCGCGAACGCCGTCGTGCCCAAGGCCGGGAGCGAAGCGTATGACGTCAGCAAGTCAGCCATCAATCACCTCATCCGCGAACTGGCGATAGGGCTGGGACCTCTGGTGCGCGTGAACGGCATCGCCCCGGCGACGGTGATTGCCGGGTCGGCGATGTTTCCGCGCGACCGGGTGATCGTGGCGCTGAAAAAGTACAACCTGAAATATAGCGAATCGGATTCGGACGACCAGCTGCGCAACACGCTCGCCGAGTTCTACGCGCAGCGGACAATCACCAAGCGGCCCATTCTTCCAATCGACAACGCGAACGCCATCTGCTGGCTGGCCGGTGAGCAGAGCGCCAAGACCACGGGGCATGTCATCCCGGTGGATGGCGGGCTGCCGGAGGCGTTTCTTCGCTGAGGACTAATCGCAACTCCGCAACTCCACAACTCCGCAACTCCACAACTCCGCAACTCCGCAATGAACGTCCAACGGCGAATTCTCGACTCCGGTTAGGCGAAGACCTGTATAAGCTGATCGTTCGGATAAATGTGGTCGACGTTTTCGGGAGTGACCAGCTGGTGCTTGACGAAGACCGCCGGCGGCACCGCGCGGCGATTGAGAATGTCGAGCGCGACGGTAACGATCTCGGCACCGTATTTCTCGGGGAAGTAGGCGACCGATCCGACCAGACGCGTGCCCGGCTGCCGCAGTTCCATGCGACCTTCGGGAGACGCGTTCTGCCCCATGATCGCGCACGTCTCGACCCGTCCCGCTTCCTGCATCGCGCGCAGCGCGCCGAGCGCGCTCGGGTCGTTAATCGCGCCGATGAGGAAGCGGCGCGACCGGCTGCTGCGCAAATGACGCCGCATCGCTTCGAAACTGTCGCCCAGCTTGCCGTCGCCGTCGAGATACGTCACCTTGCAGTTCTCGAGCGTGGAACAGATTTCCTTCATGCCGACGAGCATGCCGGTGAGGCGCATGCGCGGCAGGCTTCCGGCCCGATCGAGCGTGATCAGCACGATCTCGTCGTGCTCGCCGTAGCGCGCCTGGCGGGCAATGCGGCCGAGATGACGGCCGCCGATCAATCCCGCTTCGTAATTGTTGGCGCCGAAGTAGGTGGCGCCGGGGTGCGGAATCTCGAGCGCGATCATCGGAATGCCGGCTTCGCGGTATTTCGCGGCGACGATTGGCGCGACGTGCTCGTCGGTCTGAAACTCGATGACCAGATCCACCTTCTCGCGCACGAGCACGTCGGCGTTGCGCTGCGCGATCTTCGCGTTATAGCGGTTGTCGACGCAGATCAATTCGAGGCCCTGCGCCGCCGCCGCCCGCTGCAGGCTGGTGGAAACCTCCTTCGAGAACTGATAGTCAGTACCTTGGGCCGCATAGCCGAGGCGGAAGGGACGCTGCTTGAAGGGACGCAGGTGCGAGCGATAGAGATTCTCGCCGGCCTTCTCGAGCATGCCGCAGCGCTCCAGCGTGTAGAGCAGCCGGAAGGTCATGCTCTTGGGCAGTCCGCTGCGCGCCGAGATCTCACGAAGCGGCAGCGCCTCGCCCGACGATCGAAACGCCGACAGCAATTGCGCGGAGTGGACGACGGACTTGACCAGATACGGGTCCCGGGCCGGCCGATTTTCCGCCTTGCTCATGATCTCGTTGCCTCCTGCGACTGGGGCGGCAGTATGGCGTAACGTTTCGCAGAGCACAACAGGATTTTTGTTCTGCGATATGACGAGCTGCCGACATTCTCGAAGTGAGTAGCGCAATGCTTTCTCAATCCGACCGCGTCCATGACGCCCTCGACGGCTTGCGCATCGAGCTGCCGTCGTGGGGCTTCGCCAACACGGGAACACGGTTCGGCAAGTTCCTGCAGCCGGCGGCCGCAGCGACTCTCGAGGAGAAATTCAGCGACGCGGGGCAGGTGCACGCGCTCACCGGCGTCTGCCCGACGCTGGCGCTGCACGTACTGTGGGATCTGCCCGACGGCGTGAGTGAGACGGCACGGATCGAGCGGCTGTCCGCGCGCTACGGCGTGCGCGCCGGCTCGATTAATCCGAATCTTTTCGAAGCGCAGGACTACAAGTACGGATCGATCGGCAATCCCGATCCGGCGGTGCGGCAGAGAGCGCGGCAGCACATCCTGGACAGCATCGCGATCGCGCGTGCCGTCGGCAGCCGCACCATCTCGCTGTGGTTTGCGGACGGGTCGAATTATCCCGGCACGGCGAACATGCGCGAGCGGCGGGAGTGGTTCCGCGAATCGCTGCGCGCCAGCCACGCGGCGCTCTCGTCGGGACAGCAGCTGCTCCTCGAATACAAGCCGTTCGAGCCGGCGTTCTATCACACCGACGTCGCCGATTGGGGGATGGCGCTGCTGCTCGCGCGCGACGCGGGGCCGCAGGCCCGCGTGCTCGTCGATACCGGCCATCATTATTCGTCACAAAACATCGAGCAGATCGTCGCCTGGCTGCTCGCCGAAGGGATGCTCGGCGGCTTCCATTTCAACGATCGGCGCTACGGCGACGATGACCTGACGCTCGGATCCATCGATCCCTATCAGGTGTTCCGGATCTTTCACGAGATCCGCTCGTACGCGCACGACACCGGGACCGAACCCGACATCGCCTACATGATCGATCAGAGCCACAACCTGAAGGGGAAGATCGAGGCGATGATTCAGACGGTGTGCGTGGCGCAGCAGCTCTATGCCAAGGCCTGTCTCGTCGATCATGCGACGCTCGCCGAGGCGCAGCGCCGCGCCGATCTCGTCCGGGCCGAATCGCTGCTGCAGGACGCCTTTGCCACCGACGTGCGGCCGATGATCCGCGAATGGCGCGCGGCGAAAGGCTTACCGGTGGATCCGCTGCAGGCGTTCCGCGACAGCGGTTATCTGGAACGCATCACACGCGAGCGCGGCTCGCGGCCGGCCAGCATTTCGTCGTACGCCTGAGCGGTTTGTCGCGCAAACATACGGGCATCAGGGTACAAGTCCTTTTTGTAATCGTCCGATCGCGTGTTCCGCTTTCAACAAGGACCCGCTTCCATGAAGTACGTCGCCGCAAGTTCTCTGCTGGGTGTGACGTTGATGTTCGCCGCGCCACGCCCGCCCGACATCCCGTTCAAGTGGACCATGATCGATGGCGGCGCCAGCGAGACGGCGGCGATCGCGGACATCAATCGGGACGGACGTCTCGACATCATCTCTGGCGAAGCCTGGTACGAAGCCCCGGCCTGGACCGGACATCGTTTTCGCGAGATCAATTTCGTCCAGCAGTACGTCGACGACTTCAGCGATCTGATGGTCGACGTCGACAACGACGGCTACATGGACGTCGTCTCGGTGTCGTGGTTCGCGCGCAGGGTCGCCTGGTGGAGGAATCCAGGGCGCGCCGCCGGTTTGTGGAAGGACGCCGTCATTCACGACGGCTTCAACGTCGAGTTCGCCGTGATCGCCGACATGGACAATGACGGCAAGGCCGTGGAGGTCGTCGCCCAGGAGAACGGCACCGGCCAGGCGTGGTATGAGGCGAAGAACGGCGCCTGGATTGCGCACGTGGTCAGCGATCGCAGCTACGGCCACGGCATCGGCGTCGGTGACGTCAATGGCGACAAGCGAAACGACATCCTGACGCCGCGCGGCTGGCTCGAGGCGCCGGCCGACCCTCGCGCCGCGGGGCAGTGGGCCTTTCACGCCGATTGGGAAGCCGCGAATCCGCCGGTCAGCACGCGCGAGCCGAATCCGAGCGCCGCGCCGACAGCCGGCGCGCCTGCGCGCATCCTCGAGTTGGGATTCATGCACGTGCTCGACGTCAACGGCGATGGGCGCAACGACGTCATTGCCGCGGCAGGTCACGACTACGGCGTCTACTGGTTCGAGCACACCGCAAGCGGTCCGTGGCTGCGCCGCAGCATCGACACCGCCTGGTCGCAGGGACACGCGTCGACGCTCGCGGATCTGAATGGCGACGGCCGTCCCGATTTCGTCAGCGGCAAACGCTTCATGGCGCACAACGGCAGCGATCCTGGCGAGCGGGAGCCGCTCGGCGTCTACTGGTACGAATTCCGTCCCGCCGAGCGCGGCATCGAATGGATCCGCCACGTGATCGACTACGGCGGCCGCGCCGGCGGCGGCATGCAGATCGCCGTCGCCGATCTCGATGGCGACGGCGATCGCGATGTCGTCTGCGGCGGAAAGGGCGGCCTCTTTCTGTTCACCAATCAGACGCGCAGCCGCCGCTGACGCCGTCCATTCCGCCTTGGGGTCAGGTCTGCAAAACGCCCGTACATGGGGTCAGGCACCTGAACAGGCTGATTTCCAGACCTGACCCCGAAGGGCAATTGGGGTCAGGTCTGCAAAACGCCCGTATGTGGGGTCAGGCACCGAACAAGGCCGATTTCCAGACCTGACCCCATCGCGGCCGATTTCCAGACCTGACCCCCAGGGCGGCCGATTTCCAGACCTGA
>JBKPSE010000649.1:0-5069 GCA_046765855.1 Acidobacteriota bacterium
GCACTGTCCCCAGCGGTCACCGTGCGCCGGAGCCGCAGGCCGCCATGCTCGGCGGGAGGTGGATAGCGCGCCGCGTGCTCGACGATCACGCGCGTGCCGGCGCCGGCGAGCGCGCGAACGGCGTCGAGGGCGTCGGCCGCCGCGTCACGGCCGTAGGGTGGATCGAGGATGATCAATTCGAATGTGTCCCCGACGAGACGTGCTGCCGCGTCCGCCAATCCTGCGCGGATGATAACAGGTTTCGCGCCGCCTTCGGCGTCGAGCGCGCCAAGATTCGCCTCGATCAGTTTCACCGCTCGCGCGTCGTGTTCGACGAAGGTCACGCTCGCGGCGCCGCGGCTGAGCGCTTCGATGCCGATCGCGCCGGTCCCGGCGTAGCCGTCGAGCACGCGCGCGCCGAGCACCGACGGTCCGAGAATGTTGAACAGCGTCTCGCGCAGCCGATCCGAAGTCGGCCGCAGCCCCGGCCAGGAGGGGGACTTGAGCGAACGGCCTTTCCATGCCCCGGCTACGATGCGCACGATCGATCAGCCGATGCCCACGAGTCCGAAGCGATGTTCCCAGCTGGTGTCGACCAGCGCGGCGAGGGCGTCGGCCTGCTGCGGGTCGTCCAGTGCGGCAACCGCTTCGCGCCTCGCCTCCTCCATCAGCGCATGATCGCGCAGCAGATCGCCGACCCGCAGCGTCGGCATGCCCGACTGGCGGGTGCCGAAGAAATCACCGGGGCCGCGCAGCTGCAGATCGCGCTCGGCGATCTCGAAGCCGTCGCTCGTATCGGTGAGCGCCTTCAAGCGCTCGCGCCCCTGCTCGGTGATTGGATACTGATACAACAGGACGCAGTAGGACTTGTGCGCGCCGCGCCCGACGCGTCCGCGCAGCTGATGCAGCTGTGACAGGCCGAAGCGCTCCGCGTGCTCGATGACCATCACGGTCGCGTTCGGCACGTCGACGCCGACTTCCACCACCGTGGTCGAGACCAGGATGTCGAAGTCGCCGCGCACGAACGCGCCCATCACCCGCTCTTTCGCGTCGGGCTTGAGGCGTCCGTGCAGCAGAGCGACGCGGAACTGCGGAAACACGTCCTGGGCAAGATGGTCGGCCATTTCCGTGGCCGCCTTGAGCTCGATTTTCGACGATTCCTCGACCAGGGGATAAATGATGTAGGCCTGCCTCCCCGCCTCGATTTGCTGACGGACGAAGGCGTAGACCTCGTCGCGGCGCGTTTCCGGCCGAACCGTGGTGGCGATCGGCTGCCGTCCCGGAGGCATCTGCCGCATCACCGACACGTCCAGATCGCCATAGGTCGTCAGCGCCAGCGTGCGCGGAATCGGCGTCGCGGTCATCACCAGCACGTCGGGATGGAGTCCCTTGGCGCGCAGCGTCGCGCGCTGCAGCACGCCGAATCGATGCTGCTCGTCGATCACGGCCAGGCCGAGCTCGCGAAACGCGACGTCCTCCTGCACCAGCGCATGCGTCCCGATCACCATGTGCATCGACCCGCCGGCGAGCTCGGCGAGGATCTCGCGGCGCTTGCGCGCCGGTGTCGCGCCGGTCAGCAAGGTGAGTCGGAAGCGGGAGGTTTCCAGCAGGCGCCGGATGTTGAAGAAATGCTGTTCGGCGAGAATTTCCGTCGGCGCCATGAACGCGGCCTGCAATCCGTTTTCCATCGCCACCAGCGCCGCCATCAGCGCGACAATCGTCTTTCCCGATCCGACGTCCCCCTGCAGCAGGCGGTTCATCGGCTGCGGCCGCTGCATGTCGGCCACGATGTCGCGAATCGCAATCTTCTGGTCGTTGGTCAGCTTGAACGGCAGCACCTGCCTCACCGCCTCGCGCGTTCGATCGGTGACCACCACCGCGCGCGGCTTGCGCTCCGAATCGGCCCGCCGGCGCCGCAGCACGATTCCGAGTTGAAAGAGGAAGAACTCCTCGAAGATCAACCGCCGGTGCGCCGGCGAGCGGAAGGCATTCAGCTCGGCGACGGACGCCTCGGCCGGCGGAAAGTGCACCTGCTCGAGCGCGTCGCGCCGATCCATCAGCCGCTGGCGTTCGCGGACGGCGGGCGGCAGCGGATCGGGCAGCTGCGCCGGCATCGCCTGCAGCGCCTGGAACACCAGCGTCCGCTGCATCTTCGCCGTCAGCGCTCCGGTCTTCTCATAGATGGGAACGATCCGTCCGGTGTGAACGGTCTCTGCCGCACCTTCGTTTTCTTCGTCCCCTTCGTGTCCTTCGCCCCCTTCGTGTCCCTCGACCACCTCGTATTGAGGCCCTTGCATCTGGAGCCCGTGCGACGTGAGTTCGAGCTTGCCGAAGAGAATCACGCGCTGATGAGGATGGAAGACGTCGTTCAGGAACGGCTGGTTGAACCAGATCGCGCGCAGACTACCGGTCGCGTCGCGGACCAGCATCTCGAAGATGCGGAAGCGCGGTCGTCGCGTCGGACGAATGCCGCAGCTGAGAACTTCGCCGATGACCGATGCCGCCACCCCGGGGCGCAGCGATGCGATGGTCTGAAAATGACCCCGGTCCTCGTAGCGCGTGGGAAAGCGGTACAGGAGATCTTCGACCGTCGACAGTCCTGCGCGCCGCAGGTCCGCGGCGCGCCGCGGACCGACCCCCTTCAGATACTGCAGCGAGCCTTGCAGCGGGTCCATGTCATTGCACGATCACCGCGCTGCCTTCGCCGACGCGGATCTCCTTGATTGCCGATGGCAGCTCGAACGGATCGTCCATGTTGATGCCCGCCGGTGTTTCGGGCGTGCGCGAATAATAGGACAGCAGCTCCTGGACCAGGGATTTGGGAATCGTCACTCCCGAGATCTCCGCCGACTCCAGCTGAAACCGTCCGACGCCATTCGCGGTGGTCAGGGTGCCGGAGGCGGTCAGCGGCAGCTTGCCCATCAAATAGCCGAGCGGATCGCCCCAGCCTCGCTTCTTCGATGTCCGCACGGCATCGAGATCGACGAGGGCACGTCCGCTGATGCGCCCTTTGCCTTCGGCGCGCAGCAGCGGATCGACGATGCCGACGGGGACCTGACTGGCGGCGAGGAACTTCAGGTAGGAGTTGACTTCGACGTCGGTGACGACCGTCGAGCGCGCGCTGCCCGCTTTCGACGGCGTCAGCCCGTTCTTCTGGATTTGCGCGAGTTTGCCGGCAAAGCGCGTCGCATCCTGCCTGGTGACTTTTGCCTGGGCGGAAAGATGCGCCGCCGCGGCAACGATCGCGAGCGCGGCAGCGGCGCGGGTGAACCTGTGTTGAACCGGCATGAGCAGCCCCAAGGCGTGGCTGCTCCATTGTACAGGCCGTTACTCGCTTCCGCGACCGCGGCGGCCCGTCGCGGCGCGGGCGTTCTGCCGCGCGCGCATCAGCAGCTCGAGCTTCCGCTGCTCCATCCGCTCTTCGAAGAGGCGGAAGCGCGCCTGTTGACGGACGTCGAGCGTCTCGTCGACGCCGTCGTACGCCTTTTTGAGCTCGGCGGCGGCGCGCTCGTCTTCCTCGCGCAACGTCTTGAGCCGTTCGGAGAGCACGTTGTCTTCGGCCGGGGCCTGCGCCTGCGGCCCGGTGAGCTTCCGCAGTTCGGCAAGAATCTGATTGCGGGCGATCTGATGGCGCCGCTTCACGTCCTGCATCGCTTTGAACCGCGTGACGAATCGCCCGTACTGCGATTCGGACAGCCCCAGCGCGTCCTGCGCCTGATACACCGTCGCGGCGTCGAACAGCCGCTGCACCTCCGCTGCGGTCAAGGGCGGAGCATCGGGGGCGGGCGCCGGCGCGGGCGCCGCTTGCCGTTTGGGCTGCGCCATCGCATCCGTGCCCGCGGTCAGCAGAGACGCCAGCAGCAATGCCGAGGGGAAACGTCGAACGTGCATGGTCAGTCCCCTGAACCTTTCATCTCGGAGTGCAGCAGCCGCTGGAGCTCGCTGAGCTCCACGGGAGTGAGTCGCAGCACCGCGCGATCGACTGCCGCCGGCGGAACCGTCATGCCCTCGGCATGAACGTCCTCCCATTCGAGATCGGACGCCACCGCGGCGAGCACGTCCCACATCTCGTTGGCATTGTCGTCGACACTCGGGTCCGCGGCGGTCTCGCGACTGTGCGCGACGCCGCTCGGAACAGGCGAGGCGAGCGAGGGAACCGGCGGCGGTACGCGCCACAGCGTGACGCTCGCAGAGACGAGCGCCACCACGATCGCTGCCGCGGCCACCGGCACGAAGCCGGGCTGAGCGATCCACCGCAGGTTCCAGGGACGCGCCGGGCGCTTGCCCGCGATCTGCTCGCGGATGCGCGCCGACAAGTGATCCCAGAAGAGCGGCGACGGCTCGGGAACGTCCGCGGCAAGACTCGCGCGCTCCATCGTCGCGTGCAGAGCGGCGGCCGATGCGCGGCACGACGCGCAGGCGTCGAGATGCGCCGCGCGCGCCGGATCGAGCGCGCCGTCCGCGTAATCCACGAATTCCGCCGGCGACAGGTGCTTCATGACAACAGCTTCTTCAGATTGTTGAGCGCGTGAAAGAAGTTCGCTTTCACCGCGCCGACCGAGCTGCCGAGAATCCCCGCGATCGCTTCGTGAGGCAGCTCGTGATACATCCGCAGGATCAAGGTGGCGCGCTGCTTCTTCGGCAGCCGCGCGATCGCCGCGCGCACGCGCGCCGCGCGCTCTTCCCGCAGCAGTGCGTCCGCCGCGCTCTCATCGCGCGCCGCCATATGCACGTCGTTGGCGAGCACCAGCGGATCGAGCGGCAGCGGCCGCACCGCCTTGCTGCCGACCTTGTTGAGCGAGACGTTCACCGCAATGCGATGGAGCCAGGTCGCCAGCGCCGCGTCTCCCTTGAAACTGCGCAGGCCGCGATATGCGCGGATGAAGACGTCCTGGGTCAAGTCGCTCGCGTCCTCGTGGTTGCCGACGAACCGGTAGCAGAGTTGGTACACATGGCGGCGATGCCGCTCGACAATGCTGCCGAAGGCGTCGCGATCGCCGGCCAGCGCCGCGGTGACGAGCTCGCGATCGGTCGGGTTCGTCACCGAAACCTTATAGCCGGGTTCAGCGGCATCACTCCATGCGCCATGC
>JBKPSE010000650.1:0-4651 GCA_046765855.1 Acidobacteriota bacterium
GGCATCGGCAGGTCGAGATCGATCGCGTCGCCCGGGTTCCAGCTGCGGGTGATGGCGACGTAGCCCTCCTTGAGCGTCAGCGGCATCGTGCGGCCGTTCACCTTGATGGTCGGCTTTGCCGCGGGCGCATCCGCGAAGCGATAGAGATCTCCGGGAACCGGCTCCTCGCGCGCCCATCCGGGAATGCGCACGTTGACGGTGAACGTGCGCGCCTTGTCCGGCGTCAGGACAATCTTGACCGCGCCGTCCCACGGATACCGCGTCGTCTGCGCGACTTGCAGCTTGCCGCCGGCGAGATCGACATCCGCCGAACCGCCCGCATAGAGATTGACGTAGAGCGTGTCGTCTTTCTTGGCGTAGATGTATCCCGGCACTGATGCCATGAAGCGGGTGATGTTTCCGGGACAGCAGGCGACCCCGAACCACTCCTGCCGGGCGTGCTGGCCGTTGGACTCGAGCGGATTGGGATAGAAGAAGGTGTCTCCCTTCAGCGACACGCCGGAGATCAATCCGTTGTAGAGCGTGCGCTCCATCACGTCGATGTACTTCGCGTCGCCGTGGAGGAGGAACTGGCGGTGGTTCCAGTAGTCCATTCCCACCGACGCGCAGGTCTCGTTATACGCCGACATGTTCGGAAGGTCGTAGGGATCGCCGAAGCCCTCGTGCCCGCCGGCGGCGCCGATGCCGCCGGTCAGATAGAGCTTCGACTTCACCAGACTGTCCCAGATACGATCGCCGGCCGCTTTGATCTTTGCGTCCTCTTCGATCGCCGCGACGTCCGCCATGCCCGAGTACATGTACATCGCCCGCACGGCGTGGCCCACCGGCTCGGTTTGATCGATGACGCGCAGCTGCGCCTGGTTGTATTCGAGTCCGCGCGGATTGACCGTCTCGCCGGGCGGCACGGTGCCGGGACCGCGTTCGTCGATGAGAAACTTGGCGAGCGACAGGTACTGTTCCTTGCCGGTGACGCGATAGAGCTTCACCAGCGCCATTTCGGTGATCTGATGCCCCGGCCACGTCGTCCGCTTGCCCGGTCCGAACGTGTTCACGAGCAGATCCGCGGCGCGCGTCGCGATGTTGAGGAAATTCTTCTTGCCGGTCGCCTGATAGTGCGCCGCGGCCGCTTCGAAGAGATGTCCGAGGTTATACAGCTCGTGCGAGTCGTTGCGCTCGTTGACCCACCGCTGCTTGCCGGCCCACCGGTGCGGATTCTCGGGGTCGATCGTGCGCGTCGTATAGATATAGCCGTCGGGCTCCTGCGCCGCGGCGATTTTCGCGATCATGCGGTCGACGTAAGCATCGAGCTCCGGGTCCGGCTTCACGCTCAGCACGTAGGAGGCCCCTTCGATCACCTTGTAGAGGTCCGTGTCATCGAACGGGTAGGGCGGGGCCTTCTTGTCGTGCGGTTCGCCGCGCAGCGCCTGCGCCGCGCGCTCGAAATTGTTGACGCGGCCCGACTCCTCGCACTTCTGGAAGGCGGCGGGAATCGTAACCTTGCGATTGGTCTCGATGCGGGGCGCCCAGAACACGTCGTTCAACTTGACGGCGGTGAACGGTACCGGCTGGACGGGATAGTCGTGGCCCGCCTTCTGCGCTCGCGCGCTCAGCGTGACGAGGGCGACAGTGGCGGCCGTGACGAGCACACGCAGCATTCGCATGGGAAAATCCTGTAGGATTAGCGCGGTCTGTAATCGCTTACATTCGACTGAGGCATGGTAGCGCCGACCTTCTTCCGCTTGCAACTTGCCGCGCTCGTCGCGCTGATCAGCACCGGCTCCGTGCATGCCGACGATCTGGCCAACCACACTTTCCAGCTCAAGTACGACGCCGGCGGCATCGTCAGCCTCAAACGCACCGCCGATGTTGCCGATACCGACTATATCGCTGCGGGCGGCGCGCTTGGACGTCTCGTGGTGCGTTACCGGACGACGCGGCATGGAGACTGGAAGGAACTGCGCGAGCTCGTCCCGGCGGGCGCGTCATCGACGTCGGTGCGCTACCTGCTCGGCGCGCTGTCGCCCGGACTCGCGGCCAAGGCGTCGGGCAGCGCGGTGCAAGGCGTCGCCGGCATTCGCGGGTTGAATGACGGCGTCGTACCCCGTCCGGCGGTCGGAGGCCGCGGCGGCGGCCCGGGAATCGCCGGCACTGCCGCGGACATCCCGGTCTTTACCTGGGCGCCTGCGCGTGGCTCGACGCAATGGGTGCAGTACACCTTTCCCGCCGAAGAGACCATCGATCGCACCGAGGTCTTCTGGACGGTCGCGCCGGCATCCTGGCGCGTTCTCTATCAAGACGAGGGACAGTGGAAGGAAGTGGTGGCGCGCGCACCGTACCCTCGCGAGCTGAACGCGTTCTCGCGCGTCACGTTCACGCCGGTACGCACAATGGCGCTGCGGATCGAGGTGGTGCTTGCGCCGGATTCGCCGCCCGCGCTCGCGGAATGGCGCGTCGGCCCTGAACCCGCGCCGGCCGCACCGGAAGATCTCTCAGTTACGGAAGACTTCACCCTGAGCGGCGACGTGCTCGAGTGGAGTGTCAGCCTCGCCAACGAGGGAACGCGGCCGATCGAAATCGGCGATCTGGCGGTGCCGTTTGCGTTCGCCGAACGCGCCGGGGCGCGGGGGGACATCTACACCAAGAAACTCCTGCGCCACGCGCTCGTCAACGGATACGGATCGTGGATCTACTGGCAGCGCAGCAACGCCGTCGGTCCATACCTCGTGATGACGCCGGCAGGACGAACCAAGTTCGAGTATTTCGACAGCGCGGGCGGCGCCTTTACGCCGTACGTGCACGCCGCGGCGGCGAGCGCGGCGTCGCGTGCCGCCGGCGGCAACTGGCGGCTGCCGGTGACGAGCCTGTCGCTCTCCCCAAAAGGCACCGCCGGCGCGCGCGCCGTCTATAAGTTCAGGTTCCGGTGGGCTGCTGACGTGGCGGCGGTACGCGAGGTGCTCTTCGACGAGGGAAAGTTCGACACGACCGTGGTTCCCGGCATGGTCGTGCCGTCCGATCTGCCGGCGCACGTTTCGCTGCGCAGCCGCAACGTCATCGTGTCGATTACACCGGAGCATCCCGCGTCGACGCGCGTCGAACCGGTACCGCAAAAGCCCGGCGTCTATGTCATCAGGTTCTCCCGGCTCGGCGAGAACATGCTGACCGTCCGCTACGGCGACGGGCAGTGGACGGCGCTCGAGTTCTTCGTGACCGAACCGATCGAGACGCTGATCCGGAAGCGCGCCGCGTTCCTCGTCTCGCATCACCAGCACACCGATCCGTCGAAATGGTACGTCGGCATGTACAGCGACTGGGATCAGAAGAACGAGATCCGGCGCAGTCCTGAAGATCGCGACGGCCTTTCCGCATGGCTGACCGATGCGAACGACGACGCCGGCAACGCGCGGCCGGCGTTCATTGCCTCGAAGAACGTGTTCCTTCCCGAGCAGAAAGAGATCGACAGCCTCGAGCTCTACATCTCCAGGTATCTGTGGGGCGGAATGCAGATGACGGACAAGGAGAAATATCCCTACGCCATTTACGGCATTCCCAATTTCAAGGCCAACCGCGCGAGCGCCGACGAGGAGCGCAACGGCCAGGCGCATGTCTGGCGCATCTACGATTATCCGCACATCGTGATGCTGTACTTCCGGATGTACCAGATCGCGAAATTCTATCCGTCGCAGGTCAAGTATCTCGACGCCAACGGTTACCTGGAACGCGCCTACCGTACTGCGATTGCCTACTGGACCGTGCCGCTCGCGGTGGAGAAGTGGTCCGCTGACGCGGTCGGGACGATGAATGAAGCGTTCATTCCGGAATTGATCGATGCACTCGAGGCGGAAGGGAAGAACGATTGGGCGCGCGAGCTGCGCGGCCATTGGGAAGGCAAGATCGATCGTTTCATCAACCGCACGCCGAATCTGTATGGCTCGGAATTCGCGTTCGACTCGACCGGTTTCGAATCGACCGGCGCCTTCGCGAAGTACGCAACCAGCCATACCATCGCCGGCGTCAGTCCCGAGGCCGTGCGGAAATTCAGCGAGTTCCAGCTGGCGCTCAACATGGCGGACCGCGGCTGGCTGGAGACGACCTACTACCAGTTGGGCAGCGACTATCGCGGCAACCTCACCTACCTCCTCAGCTACATGTCGCAGATGGGCGGGTGGTCGATCCTCGATCACGGGTTGCACGCGGCGGAGGATCCGGCCGACTACCTGCGTCTTGGCTACGCCTCCTCGCTGAGCTCGTGGGCGCTGATCAATTCGGGCACCCAAGAGAACGGCTACGGCTACTGGTATCCGAGTCCGAACAACGACGGCGCGACCGGCGGCGGATTCATGCCCGAGCCGATCGGCCGCGCCTGGATCGGCAAGCAGGTCGGACGCGGCGCGTGGTATTACAGCGCGGAAGAAGACGTCGGCTATTGCGCCGCGATTCGCACGCACGCCGCCATCCTCGCGCGCGATCCGATCTTCGGCGACATCGCCTACGGCGGCCTCGCCGCACGCAAGGGTGCGGCGATGACGGTGATTCCGCGCGACGGGCTGCGCGTGCGCTTCCACGTCATCCGCGGCGACCAGCGCGTCCACCTCACCCTCGATCACGACGGCTTCGCCAGAGAGCAGCCGATCGTCGTCGCCGACGACCTGTC
>JBKPSE010000651.1:0-8598 GCA_046765855.1 Acidobacteriota bacterium
CACGACGCCTATGTAAAGAATGCCGAACGGCGCCGCGCGATCGTCGCGCTCACCTTCGAACATCGTTACCTGAACGCGGGATTCGACTATCTCTCGGCGACGGATCAAACCTCGGCGACGGACGCTGCGATCGAGTCGCGCGGCTGGTCGGTGTTCGTGACGCCGCGCACGGGCCGCGGCTGGGAGGGTCTCTTCCGCATCGATCACCGCGAGCCGAACCGGGACATCGATCGGCAGAAGAAGCAGCGCACGATTGCCGGCGTGGCCTACTGGTTTCCGGTGCAAGGAAGCGTTGCGAGCGCGCTGTTGGCCGATATCGACAACGTGACGTATACGAACTTCTCACCCGTGCGGCCGACCGAACGCCGCATCGCCGTGCACGCACTGGTCAGCTTCTAGTGCCGATCGATATTTAACGCCGCGGTAACGATCGCGTTACAACGCGATCACGGCAGCGCATTACGCTTCGGCCCATGAAGAGTCGACGCGTTCTCGCAGCCGCGGTGTGGACGCTGGCGCTGGCCACGCCGGGCTTCGCGCAGGTCACGCCTGCCGCTGGCTATACCCCTCCGGACGATACCCCGGCGATCAAGGTCGGCGTCACGATCTTCGCCGATTACACCATCAATCAGAAACCGAAGATCAAAGACGCGGATCTCAACGACGTCACGCTGAACCAGTTCCAGATCGGGCGCAGCTACATCAGCGTCACCGGCAATATCTCGCACGCGATCGCGTTTCGGGTCACGCCCGACATCGTCCGCGAGACCGGCGTCGGCAGCTCGCTGAACGGCAGCTATACCTTCCGTCTCAAATACGCCTACGCGCAATGGAACCTGGACGACTACATGGCGAAGGGATCGTTCGCGCGCTTCGGTATGCAGCCGAACCCCTACTTCGACATGTTCGAGGGGGTCTACCGCTACCGCTTCCAGGGCACGATCTTCAGCGAGCGCGAGGGATATCAGTCTTCGGCGGACGTCGGGGCGGCGTTCCGCTACAACCTGCCGCAGAACTACGGCGACGTTCACGCCGGTTTCTTCAACGGCGAGAACTACAACCGAGCCGAGGCGAACGACCAGAAGGCGTTCATGATTCGCGGCACCGTGCGGCCGCTGCATCAGCACGCCCTGCTGCGGGGACTGCGGTTTACCGGTTTCTTCGACAAAGACGCCTACGTCAAGAATGCGGATCGCACGCGGGCGATGTTCGCGACCACATTCGAGCATCCCTACCTGAACGCCGCCTTCGAGTACCTCGCCACCACCGATCAGACGTCGGTGACCAAGTCCGCACTCGACGGACGCGGCTGGTCGGTGTTCGTGACCCCCAGGACACCGCAGGGATGGGAAGGGCTGCTGCGGTTCGATCACCTGGTGCCGAACCAGGACGTCAAGAGCCAGGTGCGCGAGCGCACCATCGCCGGCATCGCCTACTGGTTCCCGCACCAGGGCAATGTCGCGACCGCGCTGATGTTGGACGTGGACAACGCCACGTTCGACGGCTTCTCGCCGGCGCAGCCGACGCAGCGCCGGATTGCGGTGCACGCGTACGTGGGGTTCTAACAACAACGGAGGAGACGTGAAGAAGACCATCTACGGCGCTGTCGCCGCCGCCGCGCTGGCGGGGACTGGCCTCGCCGCGCAGAACCTGTCGATCAACGGCGCCGGCGCCACTTTTCCCGCGCCGATTTACGCCAAGTGGTTTGCCGAATACAACAAGCTGAACCCGAACGTGCGGATCAACTATCAACCGCTCGGATCGGGCGCCGGCATCCGCCAGATTACCGAGCGTACGGTGTTTTTCGGCGCCAGCGACGGTCCGATGACGAACGAGCAGCTGGTCGCGGCGGCCGGGAAAATTCTGCATCTGCCGACGGTGCTCGGCGCCGTCGTGCCGATCTACAACGTGCCTGGCGTGTCCGAGGAGCTGAAATTCAGCGGCCCGGTGCTCGCGAACATCTACCTCGGCAAGATTACCAAATGGAACGATGCGGCAATCACCGCATTGAACCCCGGCGTCAACCTGCCGGCCAGCGACATCGTCGTCGCGCATCGCTCGGACGGCTCCGGCACGACCTATATCTGGGTCGACTATCTCTCGAAGGTGTCGCCAGAGTTCAAGAAGACCGTCGGCGTCGCCACCGCGGTCAAGTGGCCGGTCGGCGTGGCGGCGGCGAAGAACGACGGCGTCGCGGCGATCGTGAAGCAAACGCCTGGCGCGCTCGGCTATGTCGAGCTGATCTTCGCGCTCCAGACCAAAACCGCCTACGCGCAGGTCCAGAACATGAGCGGCAAGTTCGTCAAGGCGTCGATCGACTCGGTGACCGCGGCCGCCGCCGCCGCGGCGAAGCAGATGCCCGCCGACTATCGCGTCTCGATCACCAACGCTCCCGGTGACGCGGTCTATCCGATCTCGTCGTTCACCTGGCTGCTGCTCTATCAGGATCCGAACGACAAGGCTCAGTCGAAAGCGATGGTCGACTTCATGAAGTGGGCGCTCAGCGACGGGCAGAAGTTTGCCGGCGAGATGGGCTACGCGCCGCTGCCCAGGAACGTGATCGACATGGAACTGAAAACGCTTGCCACGATCAAGGTTCAATAACGGACGGCTTTCGGGCCGCCCATCCCGGCTCGAGGACCTCGGCTTCCGACTCTCGACCGGGTTGTTCGGGGTCGCGCTGATCGCGCTGGTGGCCGGGATCGCCGCCGTGCTGTTCGCCGACGCGTCGGAAGCGATCTGGAAATTCGGCTGGCAGTTCTGGCGCACCGAGATCTGGGATCCGGTCGCGGGTGAGTTCGGCGCGCGGCCGTTCATCTGGGGCACACTCTATTCGGCGCTGCTCGCCCTGATCATCGCCGGACCGATCGCGCTCGGCATCGCCATCTACATTTCCGAGCTCTGCCCGCAGCCGCTGCGCAAGCCGCTGGTGTTTCTCACCGAGCTCCTTGCCGCCATCCCCTCGATCGTCTATGGACTGTGGGGCATCTTCGTGCTCGTGCCGTTCGTGCGTCAACTCGAGGCGGCGACGCCGGAATGGATGAAGGCCCTGCCGCTGTTCAGCGGTCCCCCGCTCGGCCTCGGCATGCTGTCGGCGGGAATTCTGCTCGCCATCATGGTCGTCCCGTTCAGTTCGTCGGTGGCGCGCGAAGTGCTGAAGGCCGTGCCGCAGGCGCAGCGCGAAGGGGCCTACGCGCTCGGCGCGACGCGTTGGGAAGCGATCCGGATGGCGCTGTTCTACGCGCGCACGGGCATCATCGGCTCGATCATGCTCGGCTTCGGCCGCGCGCTCGGCGAGACGATGGCGGTGACGATGGTGATCGGGAATACGCCGCAGGTATCGGCATCGCTCTACGCGCCTCAATACACGATGGCGGCGGTCATCGCCAACGAGTTCGCCGAAGCCGCGGATCCCCTGCATCTCAACGCGCTCGTCGAGATCGGCCTGGTGCTGTTCGTCATCACGCTCGCGGTCAACGTCATCTCGCGCGCGTTCATCTGGTCTCTCGGCAGACAGTCGCGGCCGCGTGCGCGCCGCACACGCGTGCCGGCGGCGGAGCCGGCGTGATGCGCACCTACTACCGAAGGTTCATGTCGCAGCTGGTCGTCCTTCTCTGCACCGGCGCGGTGTTGCTGGCGCTGCTGCCGCTCGCCTTCATCCTGTTCTATGTCGTCAAGCAGGGCTTCGCGGCGATCAGCTGGTCGTTCTTTACCGCGACGCCGGCGCAGATCGGCGATTCCGGCGGCGGGATGGCCAACGGCATCGTCGGTTCGCTGATCGTGACCGGCCTCGGCGCGCTGTTCGCGATCCCGATCGGCATCACCGCAGGTGTCTACGCGTCCGAGTACCGCGGCACGCGGCTGGCTGCGGCGATTCGCTTTGCCGCCGACACCTTGAACGGCGTTCCGTCCATCGTCATCGGCGTGTTCGCCTACGGCGTGATCGTGTTGCCGATGCATCACTTTTCGGCGCTGGCCGGCGGCTTCGCGCTCGGCGTGATGATGCTGCCGCTGGTCATGCGCACGACCGAAGAACTGCTGCTCCTCGTGCCCCTTTCGCTGCGCGAGGGGGCACTCGCGCTCGGGGCAACGCGGGCACGCGCGGTGTTCAGCGTCGTGCTGCCGGCCGCGTTGCCTGGAATCATCACCGGGGTTCTGCTGGCGCTGGCGCGCGTCGCCGGGGAGACGGCGCCGCTCCTGTTCACGGCGTTGAACAACGCCTATTTCTCTACCGATCCGCGGCAGCCCATCTCTACGCTGACCGTGCAGGTTTATACCTTTGCGACCTCTCCCTACCCCGAATGGCATGAGCAGGCGTGGGCGGGCGCGCTCGTGCTCGTCACGATGGTGCTGGGGTGCTCGGTGCTGGCGCGGGTTGCGACCGCGCGGCTGGAACGGATGCAGCGCGGGGCGTAGCTCTTAACCGGCATTTAACACGCCCGTCGCACCACCGAAAACTACGGCCGCTACTCTATTTCCGTGGCACCACCCCGCGTGCTCGTCGTCGAGGACGAACAGGACATCGCCGGACTGATCAAGCACACGCTCGAGCGCTCGGGGGACGCGTCGGTGGAGATCGTCGGCCGGGGCGACGAGGCGATTCGCGCGATCAGCGGGCGGCAGCCGGACCTGGTCATCCTCGATCTCAACATCCCGGTACTGAGCGGCGACGAAGTCTGCCGCATGCTGCGGCAGCGACCCGAGACGCGCCAGCTGCCGATCATCATGTTGACAGCGCGCACCTCCGAATCGGAACGCGTCGCCGGTCTCGACCTCGGCGCCGACGACTACGTCACCAAGCCGTTCAGTCTGCGCGAACTCGGCGCACGCGTGCGCGCCGTGCTGCGCCGGCGCAAGGAACCCATGGAGGACCGCGCTGCCACGTACAAAGGACGGCACCTGGATGCCGACTTCGACGCCGTCGCCATCCAAGTGGACGGGTCGCCGATCCGGCTGACCAGGCGGGAATTCGAATTGCTGCGCTATCTGGTGGAAAACAGGAACCGCGTGGTGTCCCGCGATCGGCTGCTCGAGCGCGTGTGGGGCTACGCCCGCTTGATCGAGACGCGCTCGGTCGACGTCCATGTCGGCCGCCTGCGGGCCAAGCTTGCCGCGGCCGGCGAACAGATCGAGACGGTGATCGGCCTCGGCTACCGGTTCAACGAGTAATCGGCCCGATTCAGCAAGCGTGTTCGCGGGTCATGGCCTGACGACGACGTCGCTCTTTCACTCGTGTTCGTGCTGCGCGTACGACAGCGCGCCCGGCCGCGCTACTTCCGGTACACCTTCGCGGCGACGTCGGGAAAATCCGTGAAGATACCGTCGACACCGGCATCGCGGAACTGCTCGAACTCCGTCTCCGCGCGGCCTTTGTAGCCGGCGGGCAGAAATTCCTTGTCGATGCGCAGTGTGTAGGCGTGCACGAGCAGACCGAGCGCGTGGGCGCGGGCCACCAGGTCTGTTGGCGGCCCGACCGCGCCATCGGCGCCGACCGGAATCACCAGCCGCTTCTCCGGTCCGATGCCGTCGGCGTAGCTGGCGATGTCCTTCAGACCATCACCGGCGAGCACCGTGCCGGTACTTGCCAGCTGAATCAGGCGGACGCGGGTCTGCCGGCGCAGCTCCCGCAGATTGCCCTGTTCGAAGGACTGGATGAATACCGGCGCGTCCCGGCGATTCCACCCGTATTTGTCCAGCGAGGCCAGCAGCCTGCCTTCAATCGGCTACCCGATCGCGCGAAAGTAAGTGGGATGCTTCGTCTCGGGATAGATGCCGATCGGGCGTCCGAGCTCGCGCGCGAGCCGCTCGGCCAGCTCGATCACTTCATCGAACGTTGGCACCAGAAAGCGGCCGTCATAGGCGTGCGAGCGGAACGCGAGCCGCTCCTTCGCGCGCAGCGTTCTGATCTCGGCAAGAGTGAAGTCTTCGCTGAACCAACCGGTGATCGATTGGCCGTCAACGACCTTCGTGCGCTTGCGGTCGGGAAACCGCTCCGCCGCGTCCGTCGTCCCGCCGATCTCGTTCTCGTGGCGCGCGATCAGGATGCCGTCCTTCGTGGGTACGAGGTCCGGCTCGATGAAGTCCGCGCCCATCTCGGCCGCGAGCCGGTAGCCTTCGAGCGTGTGCTCAGGGCGATGGCCGCTGGCGCCGCGATGGCCGATGATCAGCGGCCGCGACGTGGCTGCCGCCGACGCCTGGAGCATCAGCAGCAGCATGAGAGCGGCTCTCACCACAGGAACTTGAAGCCGAGCTGCAGCTGACGCGCATCGGAGGCCGCGGTGATCGTGCCGAACGCGTTCGCGCTCCGGTTGCCGTTCGGCGCACGGAAGTTCGTCCGGTTGAGCAGGTTGAACGCCTCGAGACGGAACTCGAAGCGGGCCGGACCGCCCAACCCGAAGGTCTTCGACAGCGCCGTGTCGAGCTGCCAGAACAGCGGACCGCGGACGGTGTTGCGGCCGGCATTGCCGAATGGCTGGCTCGGATCGGTCGGTGCGGTGACACAGCTGCGGTCGAACCAGTTGCCAATCGTCCGCGCATCCCCCTTCGCATACGGATCGCAGCTCACGTTCGCGCGGTAATTGTTTGCGCCGCGGAAATCCTGCGCGATGCCGGACACGACCATCGTCGCGCTCGGGGTATAGGTCAGCGTCACTGTCTCGCCGGCATTGACGCGATTGACGCCGGCCAGCTGCCAGCCACCGATCAGCGCTTCGGTCAACGCCGATGCATTCGACGCCCACTTGTGGCCGCGGCCGAACGGCAGCGCCCAGACGAAGCTGGTCGTGCTGTTGTACGGCTGGTCGTATTCCGACAATCCGAAATCGGCCTCGAGGTTGTGGAAGTCCTGCGGCGCGGGAAAGTTGCCGTTCGCATTCTCGAGCGACTGCGATCCGTTGTCTTTGGTCTGCGACAGCGTCAGCGAGCTGAGGAGCGTCACGTCTTTGGCGACACGCCACTCCAGCTTCGTCTGCAGCGCCTTGTAACGCGACTTGCCGCCGTTGAACGCATACGTGATGTCGGCGAAGCCGGCGATCGGACGCCTGTCGGCAAGCGCGATGCTGCCGGCCGCGTTGTTCGGCGCCGCCTGATTGTAGTTGGCGAACAACAGCAGATCGTCCGCCCGGTTGCCGACATAGGCAACGTCGAGGAGCATGTTCTTCAGCAGTTCGTGCTGCAGCGAGATGTACCAACTCTGCACCGGACTCGAGTGGAAGTCCTTCGGCATGTAGGTGATGTTGGCGGTAAGCGGATTGAACTGCGATGGATCGGCGAGTCCCGCCGGATAACCCTGCTCCGCCGGGACGAACGATGCAGCGGTCGCGTTGGTCTGATTGACGACCGCATTGACGACTTGCGGTCCATTGATCGGCAGCAGATCGCCCCCGCCGGCACGGCTGAAGTGCACGTAGCTGACGCCGTATCCACCGCGAATGGCGGTTCCCGGCTTGAACGTGTAGGCGAATCCAAGACGCGGACCGAAATTGTTGCGATCGGGATTAATCAGTGCGCGTTCGGCGAGCGAACCGTCCGACGCCTTGACGATCGTATTGGTGTCTGGATCGTAGTTCGACAGGATGTTGTCGCGCTCCCAGTACGGCGTCGAATACTCGTAGCGAAGCCCCAGGTTCAAGGTCAGCCTGCTGCTCGCTCGCCAGTCGTCCTGCAGATACGCGAACTGCATGTTGCGGCGAAGATGCGCGACGAGCACGCTGCTCAACGCGTACTGCGCGCGCAGCCCGAGCGCGAAGTCGGCGAGGTTATACAGATTGCTCGCGGTAGCGCCCGATGGCCTGGTGAAGGAGTTGTTGTAGGTGTCGCGGCCGTAGAGCGGATTGACGTCCTGTACTTCCGTGTCGATCCACTGGAACTCGTAGCCGGTCTTGAACGAATGCGGGCCCGTCGTCCACGTGTAGTTCACCTTCGGGTTGTACACCGTCGGGTACTGCCACTGCGGATTGGTCGCTTGCCGCCCGAGATCGGCGTATCCCGTGATCAGAATCGTGGGCAGACCGCCCGAAATGCGGGGATCGTCGGGCAGCCCGGGCAGTCCGAACTGCTGCTGCGCGCTTTCGCTGCCGAGCGCCGGAGGATTCTTGCCGGCCTGGGTCCACGAGTAACCGAAACGGATCTCCAGCAGCGACGCATCGGTTGGCATCCACGTCGACCCCAGGACGGCCTGCCGGTTGCGCGCGTAGATGTAGCCGTTGCCGGCACCACCCGCCGGCAGCGGAATCAAAGGCTGATCGTAGGTGTTCAGGTTGCGGAACCCGTAGCGGCCAAACAGCGACAGCCTGGGCGACACCTGCATGTCGATCTTGCCGTTTGCCTTGTCGTAGTTGGCGGTGAACTCCTGCAGCGTCGTGTAGTTGTTCGTGTTGCCCGGACCTGTCGTCTCCGGCAGCGCGCTCAGCACCTTGCGCGCGAACGGGGTCACGGGAATTGCGGTGCCCGCCGGATACACGATGCCGGTGCGCGGGTCGCGAATGTCGACGCTGAAAACACCCTGACGCTGGGCCGGCGTGGCAATGCTCCCGATGCCCGTCAACTTGCGCGTCTGACGCTGCCCTTCGTAATCCCCGAAGAAGAACGCCTTGTTCC
>JBKPSE010000652.1:0-2829 GCA_046765855.1 Acidobacteriota bacterium
GGCCTGACCGCCGCGCCCGCTGCCGCGTCCCGACGGTTGGGCGTCCGCGTAGGTCCCGGTGCCGGCAGCGAGCCGCTCACGGAATTCCTGTCCTACGACTCCGGCCTGAAAGGGAATGTCCGAGAAGCCCGCGGGTGGAGGTGCGACCGATTCCGCCGCGATGGTTGCCGTCGCCGCCATGGCGTAGACGGTATGCGTTTCCGGATCGTAGCCGCCGCCCGGCCAGTTGGTGCCGCCGTTTGCGGCGCCCATGGTGATCGCGCCGAGCAGGCCGTCTGTGCGCCCGACCATCGGCGGCGTGTAGACCACGCCGTTGTTGTAGCGGTAGCGCGCGATTTGTTTTTCCGCCTGCGCGCGCAGCTCCGGCGTGAAGTCGATCAGGTCGTCGGGAAAGGTGACCGCGTTCCGGCCGTACATCAATGACGCCGGCGGATGCGGCTGCGTCGGCGCGTACCACTCGCCGGGAACGTCCCCTTTCGGCACGGCCTTCTCCTCGATCGGCCAGATCGGCTCGCCGGTCACGCGATCGAAGACGTACAGCCAGGCCTGCTTGCTTGGCACCGCGACGACTTTTCGCGGCCGTCCGTTGACCGTGACGTCAGCAATCAGCGGCGCCGAGGACATGTCGTGATCCCAGATCGGATGATGCACGAACTGGAAGTGCCACTTGCGCTTGCCCGTCTGCAGATCGACGCAGACCAGGCTCTCGCCATAGAGGTTGTTGCCCGGCCGCTTGCCGCCGTAATAGTCGGACGTGGGAGATTCCACCGGCAAGTAGACGAGCCCGAGTTCCTCGTCGACGGTGATCTGCGTCCACACGCCGGTGTTGCCGTTCACCGCCCACGAGTTGTCGAGCCACGTGTCGTTGCCCTCCTCGCCGGGCCTCGGGATTGTGTTGAACGTCCAGATCAGGCGGCCCGTCCGCACGTCGAACGCACGCGCAAGACCTTTGGTGTTGTTGTGCGTGCGGACCGTCATCCCTTCCTTCATCGCCGAGCCGACCAGCACGATGTCTTTGACCACCGTCGGCGTCGAGTGCAGGCCGATCTCGCCGGTCTCCAGATCGATCTGCTTGCCGTCGCCGACCGTGACCCCAACCTTCAGGTCGACGATCCCGTCCTTGCCGAACGTCTTGATTGGCTGCCCGGTCCTCGCGTCGAGCGCGATCAGGCGATAGCCGGGGGTCACGTAGAGAATGCGGTGATCGTTCCGACCATCGGACCAATAGGCGAGGCCGCGTCCCGACAGCTGCCGCGGCGCGTTCGCGCCCCGCACGCCCTCGGGATAGCGATGAACCCACATCAACTCGCCGGTGGCGCCGTCGAGCGCAATCACCGATCGCCGCGTCCCGGCGGTGGCATAGAGGACGCCGTTGACCACGAGCGGCGTGCCTTCGAGCTTGAACTCCGGCCGCGAGCCGAGATTATCGGTCTTGAATCGCCACGCAACTTCAAGGTCGTTGAAGTTCTCCGCCGTGATTTGCGCGAGCGGCGAGTAGCGCGACCCGCGCGTATCGCCGGTGTAGGCGGGCCAGTCGCCGTTCTTCGTGGATGCGAGGAAACCGCCCGTCGAGGCCGGAGCAGTGGGACGGCCGGTGGCACGCCCCTGTCCTCCGAGATGAAGACTCCAGCCGGGCGCGGCCAGAACGACGGCGACCAACACGCACGCACGAAGGGAGGCGGTTCGCATGGTGTCTCCTGCTACACGATCTTCGGATCTCTGACGTCGGATGGCGGATCGGCGACGTCCGATTTTGGCCGGTAGTTTACAGCGATCAGCCAGGCAACGGCAGCGACGGCCACGAGAGCCAGCGCACCGCGCACGCCCCAGAGCATCATCAGCGGCGTCGGCCCTGGCACGTCGTACTGACGCAGCGTCTCCCACCGTTCGCTCGTCCAGTGCCACGCCGTGTGTGCGACGAACGCCGACAGGACAGCGACGCCGACGCGCGGCGTCAGCACGAAACGGAACAGGAGCGCGAGAGCGGGGACCAGCGCGACGAGCACGAGAAGCTGGCCGATCTCGACGCCCAGGTTGAACGCGAGCAGGGCAGTGAGCAGGTGAGAGCCGGCGAACTGCAGCGTTTCGCGCAGCGCGAACGAGAAGCCGAATCCGTGGATCAGGCCGAAGCCGAAGGCGAGCAGCCAGCGCCGCTGCACGTTCGTTGATCCGACGACGTTCTCGAGCGCCATGTAGAGAATCGACGCCGCAATTGCCGTCTCGATCAGCGGAGTGAACCACAGCGCATCGGGGATGACGCCGGACGCGGCGGCCAGCAGCGTCAGCGAATGCGCGACCGTAAACGCAGTCACGATCGTGACCAGCGCACGGAACCGGCGGAATGGAATCACCAGGCAGGCAAGAAAGAGGAGGTGGTCCGTGCCGTCGAGAATGTGCGCAATCCCGAGTCGGGTGAAGCGCCAGGCCGCCTGATGCCACCGCGGATCGAGCCTGACGATCCCCGGGTCGCCGGCAATCTCGAAGGCCCGCTCGGCCGCCGCCGGCGGCTGATAGCGCACGGTGGTCACGACGCGGACCCCGAGTCTCGAGAGCGCCGGGCGCAGCGAGAACTCGGCACGGTCGGAGCTGATGGGGTATTCGAGCAGCGCATCCAGGAACGCCTGGTTCCACGGCACCACCGTCGCCGGCGGCAGGAGTGGTCCGGTCAGATGCGTGAGCGCATCTTCTAACGTGAGGAACGTTCGATCGGACGGCAACGCAGCGCGCACCGCGGCGACTTGGCCGGGTGGCAACCGCCGGTTTCCCTCGAACATGACGATGTCGTTCGCCAGCCAGAGGCGGGCGGCGTCGGCGAGCTTCGCCTCGGCT
>JBKPSE010000653.1:0-3176 GCA_046765855.1 Acidobacteriota bacterium
GCGTGTCGTGTGCCTCGACGTCAATCTCGATGCCGCGCGCCGGGTCGCGGAAACGGCGGCGAGGGACGGGGGCCAGAGCGAGGGCGCCGCGCTCGATATCCGCGACTCCGCCGCCGTCGATCGCACCTTCGCCGATCTCGACGCCAAGTACGGCGTCGACGTCGCCATCTGCACGCCGAGCATCAACGTGCGCAAGCCGATCCTGAAGTACACGGAAGAGGAGCTCTCGCGCGTGCTCGACGTGAACATCAAAGGCAACTTCAACGTGCTCAAAGCCGCGGGACGAGTCATGACGCAGCGCAAGAAGGGCAGCATCATTCTCTTCTCCTCAGTGCGTTCGCAGGTTGTCGAGCCTGGGCAGGGCGCCTATGCGGCAACCAAGGCCGGGATCGTGCAGCTCGCCCGCGCCGCCGCGGCGGAGTTCGGTCCCTCCGGCGTCCGCGTCAATACGATCGGTCCCGGCGTCATCGAGACGCCGCTGACCGCGCCGATCAAAGCGAACAAGGACTGGTACGACGCCTACGCGGCCAAGAGCGTATTCAATCGGTGGGGGAAGCCGGAGGAACTCGTCGGCGCCGCCGTGTTTCTCGCCTCGGACGCGGCGAGTTATGTCACCGGTTCGATTATCTTCGTCGACGGCGGCTGGCTGGCGGCCGACGGCAGGTTCACCCCGCCCGGAATGTAACCGGAAGCCGAAAGAGACAGAGCGATGAAACGAGTTGCAGTGATCGCCGGCGACGGCATCGGCAAGGAAGTCGTGCCCGCCGGCCTCGAAGTATTGAAGAAGACGTCGGCGCACTGCGGCGCGACGATCGAGTTCGTCGAGTTTCCATGGGGCTGCGACTTCTACGTGTCGCACGCGAAGATGATGGATGACGATGGGTTCGAGCGGCTGAAGGATTTCGACGCGATCTATCTCGGCGCGATCGGCGACCCACGCGTGCCGGATCACATCTCGGTATGGCAGCTGATTCTGCCGATCCGTCAGCGCTTCGATCAGTACGTAAACCTGCGGCCGATGCGGCTGATCGCCGGCGCGCGCACGCCGCTCGCCGGCCGTGGTCCGGCCGACATTGACATGGTCTGCGTGCGCGAGAACTCCGAAGGAGAGTACGCCGGGATCGGCGGCAGGCTTCACGCGGGCACGGCGCACGAAGTGGCGCAGCAGGTGAGCGTGATGACGCGGCGCGGCATCGAGCGCATTGCGCGCTACGCCTTCGAGCTCGCGTCCAACCGTCCGCGCAAGCTGCTCGCCAGCGCGACCAAGTCGAACGCGCTCCAGTTCACGATGGTGTTGTGGGACCAGGTGCTGGAAGACGTCGGCCGGCACTTCCCGTCGGTGTCGTGGCGCAAGTACCATGTCGACGCGCTCGTCGCGCGCATGGCCACCGATCCGGGCAGCATGGATGTGATTGTCGCGTCGAACCTGTTCGGCGATATCCTGACGGATCTCGGCGCGGCCGTCTCGGGAAGCCTCGGCATCGCGCCGAGCGGCAACATCAATCCGGAACGCAAGTACCCCTCGATGTTCGAGCCGATACACGGATCGGCGCCGGACATCGCGGGAAAGGGCGTTGCCAATCCGATTGGCGCCATCTGGGCCGGCGCGCTGATGCTCGATCATCTCGGCGTGCGCGAGGGACACGATCTGATCGTCGGCGCAATCGAGCGGGTGATGGCGTCGGCGGGCGGTCCGCGCACGCCCGATCTCGGCGGCAAAGCGACGACGCGCGACGTGACCAACGCGATCTTGCAGGAGCTGACATGAACACCGTCGGGACCGTCCACGGCTTGAGCGGGCAGACCATCGTCGATCTGACGAAGAAGCACACGCTGTTCGAGTGGTCGGCGCAGGCGGCTGTCGATCCGATTCCCGTCGCTGGCGCAAAGGGCTGCTGGTTCTGGACGCCTGAAGGAAAGCGCTATCTCGATTTCAACAGCCAGTTGATGTGCGTCAACATCGGTCATGGCGACGAACGCGTCGTCCGCGCGATCGCGCAGCAGGCCGAGACGCTCGCCTATGCCAACCCGTTCATGGCGACTGAGGCGCGCGCCAGGCTCGGACGCAAGCTGGCCGAGATTTGTCCTGGCGACATCGAGGTCTTCTTCTTCACCAACGGCGGCGCCGAAGCCAACGAGAACGCGATCAAGATCGCGCGGTTCTACACCGGCCGGCACAAGGTGATCTCGTTCTATCGCTCGTATCACGGCGGCACCGCTGGCAGCATCATGCTGACCGGTGATCCGCGCCGCTGGGCCGTGGAGCCCGGCATGCCGGGGGTCGTTCACGTCCTCAATCCCTATCACGGCGTGCAGAAAGGGTGGGACACGGCCGCGGACGCGCTCGCTCGTATCGAGGAAACGATTCAGCTCGAAGGCCCGAACACGATCGCCGCCTTTTTCCTCGAGCCCGTCGTCGGCACGAATGGCATCCTGGTGCCGCCCGACGGCTTCATCGCCGGCATCCGCGAGCTCTGCACCAAATACGGCATCCTCATGGTGGCCGACGAAGTCATGTCGGGCTTCGGGCGCACCGGCGAGTGGTTCGCCGTCGATCACTGGCGAGTCGTCCCCGATTTGATGACGATGGCGAAGGGGTTGACGAGCGCCTACGTGCCGCTCGGCGCGGTCGGCATGCGCCGCACGATTGCCGATCACTTCAAGGACAAAGTGTTCTACGGCGGGCTGACCTACAACAGTCATCCACTGGCCTGCGCCGCGGCACTGGCGACGCTGCAAGTCTACGAGGACGATCGGTTAATCGACCAGGCCCGGCGGATGGGGCAGCTGATGTCCGAACTGCACGCCGGCCTGCGCGAGCGCCATTCGATCGTGGGCGCGACCCGTTCGATCGGCCTGTTCGGGATCGTGGAGTTGGTGAAGGACCGCGAGTCGATGGAGCCGCTGGCGCCGTTCAACGGCACGTCCGAACCGATGAACAGGCTGCGCGCGATCTTCCGGGAGGAAGGGCTCTACACGTTCGTGCGCTACAACACGTTCTTTACGAACCCGCCTCTCTCGATCACCGAGGAGGAGCTGCGGCACGGCTTCGACATCGTCGATCGCGCGTTGGGGCAGCTGTAGCCGGACTGTTGGGTCCAGCGGACCCGTCGCCGGACCTTCAGCCCTGGCAATTTGAACCCAGGGAGAATTCCCTCGTTGCGTCGTCTATAGAC
>JBKPSE010000654.1:0-10508 GCA_046765855.1 Acidobacteriota bacterium
CGCTGGGCCAGCGCGCCTTCACAGGAGAGGTGTTGATCGCCCGAACGCGGCTCGACGCCGGGGCCCTGCTCACGGCGATGCGCCGTGAAGTCC
Source organism: Acidobacteriota bacterium (assembly GCA_046765855.1). Lineage (GTDB taxonomy): Bacteria > Acidobacteriota > Vicinamibacteria > Vicinamibacterales > 2-12-FULL-66-21 > JAICSD01. Next base: position 94 of record JBKPSE010000654.1, read on the forward strand.
TGGCGCTCGAGCCGAACGCCGTCTTCCTCGACAATCAGACGATGGAAGCGCAGGTGGCGGCGAACCTACTGCCGGCGCGGCTCGCCGCACAGACGCTGGGCCTCGTCGGGACGGTCGCGACGCTGCTCGCAGCCGTCGGTCTCTACGGTGTGATCGCCTACGCCGTCGGACGGCGGACGCGCGAGATCGGGATTCGCATGGCGCTCGGTGCCACACCCGCCGGGGTGTTACGTCTGGTGATGGGACACGGCCTCGGGATTGTCGGCCTTGGCCTCGGCATCGGCGTCGTGCTCTCATGGCTTGCCGCCCGCGCGATCGCCAGCACGCTCTACGATGTCGGCGCCTCGGATCCGGCGGCGTGGGGATCGGCGGTCGCGGTCATGATCGCGTCGGCGGCGCTGGCGAATTATCTGCCGGCGCGACGGGCTGCGCGCGTCGACCCGTCCATCGCGCTACGCAGTTCGTAGCACCGCGACGGGATCGACTCGTGAGGCGCGCCGCGCGGGAATCCACGCGGCGAATGCGGCGACCGTGGTGAGGATGGCCGCGGCCGCCGCGAACGTCCAGGGATCGCGCGCCTCGAGGCCGTACAGCAGCGTTCGAACGAAGGTCACCGCCCACAACGACAACGCGGCGCCAATCGCAAGCCCGGAAGCAACCAGCCGCGCCACCTGCGCCATCAGCATCCGCACCACGCCGTGCGCGCTGGCGCCGAGCGCCATGCGGATGCCAATCTCCGCGCGCCGCGCGCTCACCGCATAGGCGGTGATGCCGTACAGACCGAGCGCTGCGAGTAACAGGCCAATCAGGCCGAAGCTTCCGGCGAGCAGCGCGACGAGACGGTCTTGTGCCACGGTCGCGCCCAGCTGCTCCTCGAGCGTGCGGAAGCCGAGGACAGCTGTGGGATCCTCGCGGGCGATGGCGTCGGCGACGGTGCGCGCGAGCAGCCGCGGCGAGGCCGACGCCGTTCGGATGGCAATCATGGTAGTCGTGTCAGGTTCATCCTGCCCCATCGGCACATACATCGTTGGATCCATGGGCGATCGCAGCGTGCGGTAGAGCGCGTCTTCGACCACGCCGACGACTTCATAACGCATCGGCGGACCGGAAGGCTCGACCGTGGCGAACGTGCTGCCGACCGCGCTTCGCCCGGCAAGATAGCGCCGTGCGAACGAGCGGTTGACGATGGCGACGAGCGGAGCACCCTTGCGGTCCGCCGCGCTGAAATCGCGGCCGGCGGCGAGGCGCAGACCCATCGTCTGGAACCAGCCGGGCGAGACGGCGTTGACCCACGCCGATCGCTGGCGCGGCGGCAGCGGCGAGTCGGGCGGCATGTCAATCCGCGTATTCCACGCCGCGTCGCCTCCCGGCGTGGTGAACGAAACGGCCGCGGCGGCCACGCCTGGGACCGAGGCGGCGGCACGCGCGAACCGATCGAACAGCTCGGCGCGCGCCTCGCCCGACACCGGATTGCGGTCCACTCGCGCCGTGACGAGAAGCACGCCGCGCGGATCGAATCCGATATCGCGCATCATCAGTCGAGAGAAGGATCCTGCGAACAGTCCCGCTGCCACGACCAGCGTGAGCGACAAGGCGACCTGGAGGATGACGGTGGCCTGGCGTGCGCCGATCATGCGCCACCGGGTGGCGCTTCGTCCCTGTTTCAGCGTCTCGCCTGGCGTGAGCGCGTTGACGCTGAGCGCAGGCGCGATGCTCGACGCCAGCGCGGCGGCCGCGGTCACGGCCAGCGTAAAGGCGAGCACGCGCCAGTCGAGCGTCAGATCGAGATCGATCGCCCGCTGCACCGTGGTCAGCTGTGAGACGAGCGCGCGACTGCCCAACCCGGCGAGCGCCGCTCCGGCAACGGCCCCGCCGGCCGCGAGCAGCAGGCTCTCGGCGGCCAGTTGTTTTGCCAGGCGTATACGGGACGCCCCGAGCGCGAGCCGCAGCGTCAGGTCTCGGCGCCGCGACGAGGCGCGCGCGATGAGGAGATTGGCGACATTGGCGCACGCGATCAACAGCACGACGGCCGCGACGCCGAGTACCGTCGTCAGGGGCTGCTGGTAGCGTCCTCTCAGTCCGGAACTGCCGCCAGGCGCGGCAACGAAGCGCAACGGTTCCGAGAGGAAGTTCGCGCGCGCATCGGCGGAACGAAAACGAGGCATCGTCGCCTCCCGAATCTGCGGCTGGAACGCCTGCAGGAGTGCCGATGCCTGTTCCGCGGTCTGTCCCTTCCTGAGCCGCGCCATCACGCTGAGCCACCAGCTCGATCGCGAATCGAGCGCGCTGTCGCGGGGGCGTATCATCGGCTCGGTCGCTAGCGGGACGGCGACGTCGTATACCCGGCCGACATCCGGACCACGGAAGCGAGGCGCAGTCACGCCGATGATGCTGAAGGGTACCCGCTCGATCTGAATCTGCTTGCCAATCGCCGCTTCGGCGCTGCCGAAGCGCAGCTGCGCGAAGCGATGACTGACGACGGCGACGAGGCGCGACGGCCCGCCGCCACGCACGTCGTCTGCGGGCGCGATGGAACGTCCTGCTGCCATCGGCACGCCGAGCACGTCGAAGAAGCTGCCGCTCACCCATAGTCCCGCCACCATGTCCGCAGCACCGGAGGGGGCGAGGTTGAACTGCGGCGTGCCCCACGCGCACGCACCGGCAGCGATCGCCGACTGGCGATCGCGAATCGCCTCCCAGATCGGATTGGTGAAGGAGCCCTGATCGAGCAGGACGAGCTGCTGCGGCTCGCGCACCGGAAGCGGTTTGAGCAGCAGCGCGTTCAGTATCGAGAAGAGCGCCGTGACGCCGCCGATGCCGCAGGCGAGGGAAACGACGCAGAAGCCCGTGACCATCGGCGCCGATCGGAGCGAACGCCGCGCGTCGCGCCAATCCACCGTCCACAAGGCGCGCAGGTTGAGAGCTTTGCGCCGCTCCGCGAGCGCGAAGCGGCAGGCGTCGAGTCCGGTCACCAGCCAGAACGCGATCACGGCCGCCTTGCCGCGACTGCGCGCCAGCAGCAGATCGCGGACGAGTGCGTCCTGCATACCGCGGCCGAATCTCTCGCGCACACTGCGCGGATAGAGGCGAAGCAACATCGCGATGACGCGGTCGCCGGCGGTCATACGCGGCCCCGATGCGAGGCCTTCAGTGCATCGACGGCGGCGACGACGGCGGCGAGGCGATCGCGCTCGGCGGCTAGCGCTTGACGCCCCTGCGCGGTGAGGCGGTAATAGGCGCCGCGGCGCGGGTCGTCTCCCTTCGGTCCGGTGGTTTCCTGTACGAGCCCGGCATCGATCAGCGAAGACAGGCGACGGTAGAACGATCCGGTGCTCACACGCACCTCGCCCGCCGAACGCTCGCGAATCCCCTGCATGGCGGCATACCCGTGCGCCGGACCGTCGCCGAGCGCAATCAGAATAAATATATCCAGTTTGGACATGTCCGGAGAGGATACCACGAATCGCCGGCGATTCGCTGATTGGCAATAGCGATTTACACTACGATGACGACGCCGTGGTTTACGCGTTCGATACGTTCACGATCGACCCCGGGACACGCCGGCTGCTGCGCGACGGACGCGAGCTGCATCTCGCGCCCAAGTCCTTCGATCTGCTGCTGCTGCTCGTGGAAAACCGGGCCCAGGCGATGGCCAAGAACGAACTGCACCAGCGCCTCTGGCCCGACACGTATGTGACCGAAACGAACCTTGCCGGCCTCATCGCCGAAATCCGCAAAGCGCTCGACGACCCGGCGGAGAATCCGCGCTACATCCGGACGATGCACCGGTTCGGCTACTGGTTCATCGGCGACGTGAAGACGACCGACGCGCGGCCTGGAACAGCCGCGCCGGCCGTCCGCTACTGGGTCATCTGGGAGGCCCGACAGATCCCGCTCGCCGAAGGGGACAACATCGTCGGACGCGGCCCCGACGCGGCGGTCTGGATCGACGCCCCTGGCGTGTCGCGCCACCACGCCCTGTTCACGCTTGACGGCGGCGTCGTGACGGTGCGCGATCTCGGCAGTAAAAACGGGACGTACGTAAAAGGAGCGCCGGTGCACGACCCGGTGCGGATCGGCGATGGCGATCAGGTGCGGATCGGACCGGTGGTGATTACCTTCCGCGTCCCCGGCCCGGGTGGGTCAACGCAGACGGAGCAGGGATGACGACAGCCCCTGTCGGGCGGCGCCGAGGTTCAGTCTTCCGCCGAACGTCCGCGACACACCGGCGACCACACCGCGTACGCGGTGGGTGTTCTGTCCCCAAAGCGTCTGGACGAAGTTCGCGTAGAGCGACGTCCTGCTCGAGATCTCGATCGTGCCGCCCGCGCTGCTGATGAAGTAATTGTCCTTGGCGACGCGATCGTGAAACTCGAAGATTTCGTCGAAGTGTTCGTCGTGCACGAGAGGAAACGTCAGTCCGCCGTGGGTGCGCTGGACGGTCCCCGCAAATGACAGGGTCAGCCGGCGGGTCACCGCGTAGCCGCCTTCGAAATCGAACTGGCTGCGGTTGACGCTCAAGCCGCCGATGTGTTCCACGAAGGCAAAGCTCGAATGCCCCTGCGCGTAGGCACGCGGCAGCAGCGGCCCGAGATCTCTTCCGACCCAGGCACCGAACTGCAGCGCTTTCAGGTGTCGTCCCGGCGCGGAATGGCCGTGCGTCTCGTACGCATGCGTAGGGACGATACCGCCGACGTACGGGGCGATCGCGAACCCTGCTCGCTGCGGTACGCGAAACGACAGCGCGACTCGCGCGTCCTGGACGGTGCCGTGGTATGCACCGGTGTCGAGAGGGCCGTGCAAGGCGTCCGCGCCGGTGTGCTTCGAGGCGACAAACGAGACCCGGGCGTCGACACTGAGGAGCTCAGAAGCGCCGTAGAGGAGACCAACCGTGGCCAGATTGCTGGTGACGCTGCCCTTGTCGTAGGGACGGCCGTTGCGATCGAGGTGCCAGCGAGAGTACAGGCCTTGATAGGTGACGCTGACGGTGCCTTCGCCAGGATCGGGCAGCCACGCCTGCGCCCGTGATGTCGTAGATGTCGCGGCCAGCACTCCGACCGCCGCCGCCGCATGCCGCCAGCGGCCGCAAAGCGCGCTGAGCCGCTGTGCAGCTCGCCGCCCCATCAGGGCTGGACGGAGAGCCGCGCCGCCATGAGCCGATCGATTTCCGCGAGTGCGTCGAACTTGCTGGCGCCGGCGTGCAGCACGTGCGCATACTGCCGCTCGATTCCGGCGGCGAGCGCCTTGCGCGACTCCGGCACGATCGGCAGCAATTCGGGAACGGCCTTGCCGGCGCCGAGGGCATCGCGCAGCTGCGAAGCCTGTCCGACCGGGGTGATGACGATGTCGTAGTTCTCGGCGGCAAGCGCGCTGGAGAGCGCCGCGGCGTCGCGCACCGAGGCGGGCCGATGCCCGGCGCGCTTCAGAAACGATTCGTATTCCTTGACGTCGGACGCCTTGGCGCCAGGAACGTAGAGCAGGATCGCCGCGCGGTGAATCGCGGCGTAGGCATTCGGCCTCGGACTGCGGCCAAGCCTGAGGAACTTATCTCCGCACGCCTGCAACTGCGCGCTCGAAGCGGCAAGCGCCATCGCCGCGGCAAACGCAACCATCAGTCGACGTCGCATGACTGCCTCCCTGACGCGTCGAAGCTACGCCCCGCCCGCCATCGTGTCAAGGGCGCGCTGACCCTGTTTTTATGAGTTTTCTATGGGAGACTCGGCTTCAGGCGCTCGAAGAGCGTTTTCGTCCGGCGAATCCCTTCGAGCAGCCACAGATCGCCGCGCATTCGCGCAATCGATGTCACCAGCGTCCGGCCGTCGGGACCAAGACTGAGACCTTTGACTTGTTGGTTCACCGGGGGTGAAGGTCCCAGGTCCGCGAGGACGCGTTCCCTTCCCGCGGCTACGTCGGTCGCCACCAGTTCGAGGTGCAGGTCATCGTTCTCGCGGATGGCGTAGATCTGCTTGCCGTCAGCGGACCACGTATGGACGAGCCAGCCTTCCCCGCTGAGACGTTTCTGACGCTGCCCGTCGGACGCCGAAACGATCATCACGCCGTCCGCATCCTGCCACGTGATCCACTCCCCGTCGGGCGACCAGTGCGGCGCCGCACTGGCCACGCCGTCACTGCGCAGCGTGACGGCCTCGCTGGCGCCCGCCACACGCACCTTCAGCAGCCTCCACTCGCGTCCGCCCCAGTCGGCAAAGGCCAGCCACTGATTATCGGGCGACCACGTGGGCGCCCCTTGATAACTTCGATGCGCCTCCGGCATGACCGGCACCGGCGCGCCGCCGGCCACCGGCGAATACCAGATGCGCAGCGGCCACATCGGCGCCGTCGCGTTGCGCTGATAGGCGATCCGCAACCCGTCCGGCGAAAACGCGGGAGCCGCCAGCATCAGATTCACGTCTTTGAAATTCGCCCGCGTAATCAGCGGCCGCTCGGCGAGCGGTCCGTCGCCTGTCTTCAACCAGATTTCGCTCGGCCCGGCGCGATCGGTCACGTAGGCGTACGCGTTTGCCGCGGCAGACCAGGCCGGATCGCTTTCGTTGCGAGCGCTGCCAAGGAACGGCCGCAGCGGACCGCCGTCGATCGGCACCTGCACCAGGTCGTACTGCGGCTCGTCGGAGGCAAAGGCGACGGCGTCACCGGACGGCGACACCGACGGTTGATACGAGCGCACCGGTCCGCGCGTCAACGGCCAGACGCGGTCCTGCTGCACGTCGGCAAGCCAGAGCTCGGAGTTCGTGGTGTCGATCGAGGTCAGCCCAATCACGAGACGGCGGCTGTCGGGCATCCACGAAAACGGCGTCAGCCGCGGCATGACGTCCGTCAACCGTTCGAAACGGCGCACCGGATCTCCGGCGGGCAGCGGCACCAGCCAGAACTGCCAACCGCGGCGGTCCTCCGCCAGCGAGATTGTTTCCGGAATGACCGAGGCGGCAAGCCATCGCCCGTCCGGCGAGAAGGCGAGCGTGGCCTCGCCGATCCGCAGATCCTTGAAAGGGCCGCGTTCGTAGCGGGTCGCCTTGCCGCTGCCGTCGGCGTTCGCCAGCCATATCGCGGCGGTGCCGACGACGTCGGCTCGGCTGTCGTCGTCGCGCGTGACGGCGATCGTCAGGCCATCGGGCGAAATGGCGCCGGCGGTGGCGTTCTCGACGACCATCTGTGCGGCCCCGCCCGCCGAGGGGACCGACCAGATCGCTTCGCGAGCTCCGCCCAGCGACACGTAAAAGATGCGACGGCCGTCCGGCGACCAGAACGGGTGTCTGCAATCGTAGGCCGAGTTGGTGATCTGCGCCGCCATCGGCGAGCCGCGCCTCCGCGCGAACACCTGAAGCGTTCCTGCCGCCTCGGCGACGTAGGCAATCGTCTGCGGATCTGCGGGCGACCACGCCGGAGACCCCTCGTAGCCCATCTCGGCGGCAAACGGCGTGAACCGCGCGCCGGTCAGATCGAACGGCGGCTCGGGCGCGAGCCTCTGGCCAATCAAGGCGGTCGCGGCAACGATAGCCAGGGCCGCGAGCACCAGAAGCGCGATGCGCATCGCCGACCGCCGCGGCGGCGCAATCGGGACACGACCGTCTCGCGCGACGGCCTCGCTGAAGCGATCGCGCAGCATCCGCAGGTCGCGGTGCAGATCGGCGGTCACGCCGTAACGCTCGTCCGCGTGCTTGGCGAGACAGCGTTCGATGATCCACGTGAGCAGCAGCGGCGCCTGAGGGTTCAGCGCCGCCGCCGGCGCAGGCTCCGCCGAAACGATGGCCTCCAGCGTCTCGGCGGGCGTGTCGCGCCGGAATGCCTGACGCCCGGTCGCCATCTCGTAGAGAATCAGCCCAAACGAAAACTGGTCGGAATGGAAGTCGGTGCGCTCGCCGCGCGCCTGCTCGGGACTCATGTAGGGCACGGTGCCGCTCACGAGTCCCGGTGCGGTCAGCGTCTGATTATCCGCGTCAGACGGCACACTGCCCGCTGCCGCGATTTCCATCGGACGCGCCAGTCCAAAGTCGAGAATCTTCGCGCGCCCGCCGCGCGTCACCATGATGTTCTCGGGTTTGAGATCGCGATGCACGATGCCGGCGGCATGCGCTTCGGCGAGGCCGTCGGCGATCTGGGTCGCAAGATCGAGGACGCGCTTCATCGGCAGCGGGCCGCGGCGGATCACCGCGCGCAGCGATTCCCCTTCGATCAGCTCCGAGACCAGGTAAGGCGTTGCGCCGTCGTCATCGACCGCCGCGTCGAAGACGGTCAGGATGTTGGGATGGTTCAGCGCGCTTGCCGCGCGCGCTTCGCCGATGAAACGCTGGAGACGATCGACGGCAGCAGCGGGCTGGTCGCGCAGAATCTTGAGCGCGACTTCGCGCTCCAGCCGCGGATCCCACGCGCGATAGACCTCGCCCATACCACCAGCACCGAGCGGTCCGAGAATGCGGTAGGGGCCGAATGCCGCCGGGGTCCCGTTAGCGATCTTCAACGCCCGCCGATCCTACACCCGCCCCGGCGCCCCGGGCCGGTCGCCGCGGTTATCGAAAAGCTGCGAAATGGTCACGGCTTCCTCAAGACTTCAGCGCGCCGGCGCCGCACACTCGCGATCGCAGGAGCCTCCACATGTCCATGACCATCCGCGGCGCGTCAGTGACGGCGACGATCCTCGTGACGATGGCAGTCGCTTCGTGCGATTCCCACAAACAGAACCGCACACCGCTCACGAGTCCAACACCGGTGCCGTCGGCTCCGGTGGTCACCCGCATCGAACTGATTGCGCCGGCATCGATCTCTCCGGGCACGTCCCAGCAGATGACCTTGAACGCCGTCAAATCGGACAACTCGGTGGAAGACGTCACCTCCCAGGCGCAATGGTCCTCGTCGAACTCGCGGGTGCTCGAGGTCAGCGCGACCGGGCTGGCAACGGCCAAAGTGGTCGGCGAGGCCACGATCCGCAGCCAGTACCATGGCTTGAACGGGACGAGACTGACAGTCGTCGTGCCGCAAGGTACGTTTCGATTGGTGGGAACGGTGAACGACAGCGGCGTGCCTCTGGCCGGGACCACCGTCGCGATCATCGCGGGCGTCGGCGAAGGATTGACTACCACGACGGATGGAAATGGCAGGTACGCGCTCTACGGCGTCGCCGGGCATGTACGGCTGCACGCGAAGCGTGAGGGGTACTCCAATCTGCTCGAAGAGCTCGATGTGGCAGACAACCGTGCCTTCGATTTCGAGATGCGCCTCGATCGGCCTCGGGCGGATCTCTCCGGCACCTACACGCTCACCTTCACCCGAGCCGCCTGCACGAGCGACGTTCCGGATCGGCGCGCCTACCAGGCCACTGTCGTGCAGAACGGCCCGCGCCTGGGGATCACGCTGTCGGGCGCCGACTTCATCGTCACCAGCCAGCACGGCAACTCCTTCGCCGGCACGATGGATGGCACGGATCGGGTGGCGTTCACCATCAATAGCGCTTACACGTATTACTACTATTACGGCGCCTACGACATCGTCGAGCGGCTGAACGGCAGCAGCGTCTTCATTGTCGACGGCCTCGCCTCGGGGTCGATTTCGACGGGTCGCATCGCCGGCACGCTCAATGGCGAATTCATTGTCGCGCAAGGCTCGGCGGCGCCGTTCACACGCGTGTTGGGCCACTGCTACAGCACCGCGCATGCATTCGAAATGGTGCGGCGGTGAACATGCGGCTCGCACGCAGGGGCGCCGCGCTCACCGTCGTCGCCTTGATGGCGATCGCGGTCCGGTCCGCAGTGACAGCGCAGCCGGCAATGCGGCGAGCGGCGCCGCCGTCCGTGCTGGTGGTGACGCTCGATACCACCCGCGCCGATCGCCTGCCGGTCTATGGATACGTGGGCGCACCGATGCCGGCGATCGAGCGGCTGGCCCGCGAAGGCATCGTCTTCGATCGCGCCATCTCGGTCGCGCCGCTCACGCTGCCGGCGCACTGCAGCCTGTTCACAGGGCTGCTGCCGCCGCGGCACGGCGTTCGCGACAATGCCGACCCCGCGCTCGGCGATCAACAGACCACGCTCGCCGAGATACTCAAAGCGAACGGCTACCGCACCGGGGCTTTCGTCGGATCAGTGGTGCTCGAGCGCGATCGCGGGCTGGCGCAGGGCTTCGATTACTACAGCGGCGTGCCGCGCGACGATTCGCGGGCACTCGGACCTGCCTCGCGCCGGCGCGCGGCAGATGCCGTCGTCAACGACGCGCTGCGCTGGATCGGCGACAACGGCGACGCGCCATTCTTCGCATGGATTCACCTCTACGACGCGCACGCGCCGTACGCGCCGCCGGATGCGTTTCGATCCACGTATTCCGATCCGTACGTGGCGCAGATCGCCTTTGCCGACTCCCAACTCGGACGAGTCGTGAGCGCGCTCGAACACCGAGGCCTGCTCGAT
>JBKPSE010000655.1:0-3610 GCA_046765855.1 Acidobacteriota bacterium
GTACATGGCAGGTGCGACGCGGTTGAGCAGCGTGTCCCTGTCACCCGCGGCGGTGAGCGATGTGAACTGGCGCGTCGTCGGCGTCGCGGACTTCGACCGTGATGGTCAGCCCGATCTGCTGTTCCAGCATCGGGTCAGTCAGGATCTCGCCGTCTGGTTCATGAACGGCGTGAAGCAGCGCAACGGCAATTACGTGAGCAATGTTCCCAGCGCCGCCGGCTGGCGCGTGGCCGGACTCGCCGATATGAATCGCGACGGACGCGTCGACATCGTCTGGCAGCGCGACGTCGATGGAAAGGTCGCAGCGTGGCTGCTGGACGGTACGCAGCTCAAAGACGGTGTGATGCTGTCGCCGGCGCAGGTATCGGATCCGCGCTGGAAGATCCAGGTCGCCGCCGACGTCGATCGCGACGGATGGGCCGATATCATCTGGCGCAACGACGCGACGGGTGCGCTGGCGGTGTGGCTGATGCGCGGCACGCAGCTGCGCGATGGCTCCGGGCTGGGCGTCACCGTGCCGGATCTGAACTGGAAGATGGTGGGACCGCGCTGATCAGCGTTGCGGCGAGGAAACCGGCGCGCTCGCTGACAATCGTTTCACGTCCGCATCGACCATCATCCGGATGAGACCGGGAAAATCCACGGAGGGACGCCAGCCGAGCGCGGCGCGCGCCTTCGACGGGTCGCCGACGGGTGATCGACTTCGGCCGGGCGCAGAAGCTTCGGATCCAGGCGGACGTGCTTCTCCCAGTCGAGACCGAGATGACCGAAGGCCACTTCGACCAGCTCGCGGACCGAATGGCTTTCGCCGGTGGCGATGACGAAGTCGTCGGCGCGTTCCTGCTGCAGCATCAGCCACATCGCGCGGACGTAGTCGCCGGCGAAGCCCCAATCGCGCTGCGCGTCGAGGTTGCCGAGACTGAGCGCGTCGGCGAGGCCCAGCTTGATGCGCGCAGCCCCGTCCGTGACCTTGCGCGTCACGAACTCGAGTCCGCGGCGAGGCGACTCGTGGTTGAACAGGATGCCGGAGACGGCGAACAAATCGTAACTCTCGCGGTAGTTGACGGTGATGTAGTGCGCGAAGACTTTGGAGACGCCGTAAGGGCTGCGCGGATAGAACGGCGTCAGCTCGGTCTGCGGCACTTCGCGGACCTTGCCGAACATCTCCGATGACGACGCCTGGTAGAAGCGGATCTTCGGATCGACCTGCCGGACGGCTTCGAGCGCGCGGGTGACTCCTTGCGCGTTGAACTCCCCCGTGAGCATCGGCTGGTCCCACGATGCGGGCACGAAGGACATGGCGGCGAGGTTGTAGAATTCCTGCGGGCGAACGAGGTCGAGCACGCGAATCAGCGACAGCTGGTCGAGCAGATCCGCGGCGTGCAGGGTGATGCGATCGAGCAGGTGCTCGATCCGCCAGTAGTTCGTGGTGCTCGCCCGCCGGACGACGGCGTGGACGTCATATCCTTTGTCCAGCAGCAGCTCGGCGAGATACGAGCCGTCCTGGCCGGTGATCCCGGTAATGAGGGCGCGGCGTTTCATGATTGTCGGGTCAGTATAACGTTGTGTCCAGCCCTGTCGCTAGGGTACAATGCGGCCGCTTCCCTAGCATTTTTCCGGTTTCGTTCCACAGACATGCTCCGAGAAAACGGATGTCACTACGTAGGGCTGGTCGCAGCCCTGGCGATTGCCCTAGCACCGCGGTCGGCCGCCGCGCAGACCCCGTCGTCCTCGCGCCAGATCGAGGACGCGCTGCGCTCGGGCGGGCCCGCGGCCGCGGTCGCCGCCTACGAACAGGCCACCGCGCGCAGCGGGAAGCAGGATCCCGTCCTGCTGCGGCATCTCGCGATGTCCATCGGCGGCGCGGCTCGTGCGGATCGCGACGAGGTGCTGCGCCAGGCGGCGTGCTCCGCGTTGGTCGACGCCGTGCCCGAATGCCGCAGTCAGCTCCAGACACTCATGGGCAATCCCGGAGCGCCGCTCGTCGATCGAATCGACGCCGCGCGGTTGCTCTCCGACCGAGGCGATGAATACGCCAAGCGGGCGCTCGCGCAGCTCGTCGGCGCGGCCGTGAGCACGCCCGATCCGGTGTCGGCCGCTGCGGCGCTGCGTAACCTTCCCGACGATCTTTCGGTCGACCCACTCACCGCGATCCTGAACGGCCCGTCACCTGAGGGCCAACAGATGGCGGCCACCGCGCTGGCCGAAAACAATTCCCCTCGCGCCAAGGCTGCTCTGGCGGCTGCGGTTGCCGGTCTCCACGGCTCCGCGCGCATCGCCGCCGTCGCGGGACTCGCGCGCTTCGGCGACAAGGAAAGCCTGCAGCAGATTACCGAAGCATTGCCGCTGCTTGCCGGAAGCGACCTCTACGTGGCGGCGTTGGCGCTGACGCGCCGAGGCGATTCGCGCGGCCGCACCGCGCTCCTTTCACTGCTGGGAGGCCCCGATCCCGAATTGCGGCTGCGCGCGGCAGTGGCGCTGATTCACACCGATCCGGATCGGGCCAAGGCCGCTCTGGCCGACGGCATGGCAAGCACCAATGCCGTCGTTCGCGCCGATGCGCTTCGCGCGTGGGGCAGGGCGGGACTGGCGCCGGAGGTGCGCGTCAGAAAAGCGCTTGGCGATCCCGATCCGTGGGTGAGAATGCGCGCCGCCGCCGTGATTCTGAACGCCCCGGCGGCACCGCCGGGCGCGCCGCGCGCGCAGGCGATCAAACATTAATGACGAGCCGGGGCGCCGCCTGCATGTTGATTTACGCAACCGTCGCCGTCGCGAGTGGCTTCGCCGACACGCGCATGCGGGCGTATCCAGCGCACGTGGTCACCTCGTACATTCCCGGAATCATCGCCAACACCGACGGCGCGCCGGGCGTCTATCGCGTGCTGGTCCCGTTTCTCGTCTATGCGCTGGCGCAGCTGTCCGGCATCGCCTTGGGCACGTCGTGGTTCATCACGCGGCTGGCGTGTTTCTTCGCTGCTTACGTGTGCATCCATTACTACGCGCGGACCTGGTTCCGTGAGGACGGCGCTCTCGCCGCGGTGCTGCTGGTGGCGGCGACGATTCCGCTGACCTTTACCAATTCGTGGGCGCATCCCGACCATATTGCCGAACTCGCGCTCTTCACCCTCGGCGCAGCCACCATCGCACGCGGTCATGATGGCTGGTTTGCGCTCGTGCTGCCGGTTGCCGCGCTGAACCGCGAGACCGCCGGATTCCTCGTGCTGCTGTATGCGGTGGCGCGGCCGTGGACGCGCGCGCATCTGCTGCGGACGGCCTGCTTCGGCGCGGAGTTCCTCGCTATCTATCTCGGTGTCCGGGTCGCGCGCGGCCTGCAGCATTACGAGTATTGGCAGCTCACGAGGAACATCGAGTTCCTGCGCCTCCTGCCGAGCAGCTACGACTTCTACTACAGGGCCTACGCGTATTTCGCGATCGTCCTTTTCGGCCCTGCCGTCTATCTGGCGCTGCGGTCGACAGACGCGCCGCCATTCGCGCGCCGCGCGCTGCTGGTCGTACCCGTGTTCGTCGCGGTGGCGATGCTCTTTTCGAGCATCATCGAATCGCGTATCTTTACGCCTGTCTACGCGCTCGTCTTGCCCGGCCTATTGTC
>JBKPSE010000656.1:0-7125 GCA_046765855.1 Acidobacteriota bacterium
CCGCCAAGGCTTCGGCGAGACGTCGCCGTAGCGCTTCGCGCGAAGGCGGGCCGATCGCGTGGCTCGCTTCGCTGTCCTCGCTCGCCCTTGCGCGGGGCTTTGCCCCTCGGACTCCCGTACACACGCTCTCGCTCGCACGGCAAGGTGGCGATCAGTCCGCGCGCAGCGCGTCGGTGGGCTGGATTCGGAGTGCGCGTCGCACTGGCCCCAGGGTCGCCAGTGCAGAAATCGCGATGACGAGGGACGCGTAGAGCGCGATGACCCGCACCATGTCTCCCTCCGACAGGCGGTCGGCGATGACCAATCCGATCACGATACCCAGCGCCACTTGCATCAGCGGGCGGCGGAACAGCACGGCGACCACGTGCCGCGGCCGCCCGCCCAGCGCGACGCGAATGCCCACTCTCGCGTTCGTTGCGAGGCGGTGAAGGAGAGCACCGTGTGAATGCCGGTCAGCGAGAGCAGCACGACGATGACGGCCAGGGCGAGGAAGCCCCAGAAGAGCAGGGTCATCGTGCGGGCCCCTGCGGCCGCGACCTGATCGAAACGGGCGATCTCCGAGATCTGAAGCGTCGGCGCCACGTCTCTGGCGATGGACCGGAGGCGTGAGGCGAAGAGCAGCGGATCGCCGGCCGTATGGACGCCCAGGCGGACGGGATACGCCGCTCCGGGAACCAGCGGGTGATAGATGCGGGCCCTCGAGGGGCTTCGGTTTTCGGGCGCGATGCCGAAATCCCCCACGACGCCGACGACCTGATACGACGGTTCGCTTGCCGCGGCCGCCGCATCCTGTTGCGCGACGTCGCGGTAGCGAAAGCGCTGGCCGATCGGATTGTTGCCTCCGAGCACCATCTGCGCGAACGACTGGTTCACGATGACGGTCCGGGCGGCCGGGAGCAGATCGCCGGAGTGAAACGCACGGCCGGAGAGGATGGGCGTGTCCAGCACGTCGAAGAAGTCCAGAGCGACCCAGGCCGAAGACACGCGATGGCTGGAATTACCGATGTCTATTCGGCGGGACCTGTGCTCCATCAAAGGCAACACGCTGGCCAGCGTGACGCCGGTGACACCTGCTTCAGCCTCGAGCCGCCGCTCGAGCTCGTCAACGGCGGCGGTGAATCTGTCGGTGAAGATCGCGCCAGTCGCGGCGGGCGCCTTGTCGCGGTCCATCGCCACCGCGGCGGCGAGATAGCGTTCCGGGACAAGGCCGGCGTGCGCCGCATGGCTGGCGCTTGCCGCCTCTCGATAAACCGCGATCACTGGAGTCGGGACGATCGCCATCGCCGCGACCTGCATGACGATCAAGACAGTCCAGATGCCGCCGAACCGCAGCCCGTTGCCTCCGGCGGCCGACTGCCTCAGGCGCGTCCCGAGACCGCGAGTCACTTTGAGTCCGGGCAAAAGACCGGCGATAGCGGCGGCCAGGAGGGTGAGCAGCGCGGCGTACAGCAGCGTCCTGGGAGAAACGCTGGAATGGAGCCAGAACGGAACGCGATTCTCGAACACGTTCTCCATCACCATCGTGAAAAGGAAATGCCAGGCCAGTTGCGCGCACGTCACCGCGATCACCGCAGCCACCATCGCCAGCACCAACGCTTCGACGAACAATTGCCCCATGATCCGCCCGCGCCCGGCGCCGAGCGCCGTTCGCACGAGGATCTCCTTCTCGCGCGTGGCGGCCCGGGCGAACATCAGCAGCGCAACGTTGCCGCAGACGAGAAACACCAGCAGAACGCTGAGCAGGTTGCCCCCGAACACTTCCGACGCGCTGTCTGACGAAAACGAGGGGAAGATCGAATCGATATAGGGGACGACTTTCGGCTTGAGATGCTCGGCGGGGGCGGCGGATGAAGCCGCCGCGGCCGCGGCCAGGACGGTCAGTTCCGCATGCGCCGCTTCGAGCGTGGCGCCTTGCGCCAGCCTGCCGAAGACCCGCAGGAGAGGACTCTGCTCCGGCGTGTAGGTTGCGGGATCCAATCTGAGAGGCACCCAGAAGCCGTGCGCGACGGGAAAACCAAAGCCGTCAGGCATGACACCCACGACGGTGTGAACGACGTTGCCGAGACGCAGTTCCCTTCCGATGACGTGCGGGTCGGACTCGAAGCGCGATTGCCAGACGTCGTGTCCGATGACGACGACCCACGGCGCGTCGGGCTTCTCATCGGCTTCGACCAGCGGCCGGCCGAGCACGGGGCGCTCCCGCACGACACGAAACGTGGCCGCGCTGACCTCCGCGACCGCGACCGGCTCAGGCGCGGCATCGCCGACGATTACGTTCCAGTTGCGATCACGGTAGGCCGCGAGGTTCTCCACCGACGTCAGGGCCTCACGCCACGCCACGAAGTCATGAAGCGTCGGCGATCGTTCACCGGCAGCGACGGTGTCGACCATCACGATCCCGACAATTCGCGCGCCGCCGTCGAGCGGCAGCGACGGGTGCATGAACTGGGTGTAGAACTCGAAGGCGACGATGCCGCTCCAGATGGCGAAGCCCATCGCGACCGTCCCCACCACCGTCAGGCCGATGTGCTTGACGAGCAGCCGCAGCGCGAGCCGGACGTCCAATGACAGGCCTCGCAACGGCGTCACGCCGCCGTTCATCGCTCGCACGGCGCGGCCATGGGCGACGATCATCGCGAAGAACGAGAGGTAACCGCGAAGGCAAATCCAGCGTTTCCGCCAGGCCAGCCCTCGGCGCGACGCATCCTCGTACTCGGCTTGGACGTCGGCGATGGCCGGATCGACCACGTACTCCACCGTGCGTGCGTCGAGCAGGCGCGCGGCCAGCGCGCGAAGCCGCCCCCCCGGCAGCGTCATCGCCCGAACTCCGGGAGTAACTGCTTCGCGCCGCTCGTCCAGGCCGCGAACATGCGGCGTCCCAGCGCGGTCGCCGTATAGATGCGTCGAGGCAGCCCTCCGGCCCCGGCCGGTGCCGCCTCGAGCGTCGAGCTGATGTAGCCCTTCTCTTCCATCCGTCCGAGGGTGACGTAGACGGTACCGCGCTTCAGCCGGCGTCTCGACGCGGCGACGAGCTGCAGGCCGTACAACTGCTGATCCCGGAGCAACTCGAGAACCAAGAGCTCTTTCGGAGAAAGCGTGAGAACGCGAGGGTGCGAACTGTTCACGGCGGACAGCAGTCTTACATTGGCGTAAGACTGCTGTCAACTATCGGCCAGCGGCGTGCCGGAGAAGGGGCACCATCCCAACCGTGCTCGTAACGTCCTATGACAAGTCTCAGCGCTGACCGATGAGCGCGAGGAACCGATCGCGATACGTATCGGAAATCGGCACGCTACGGTTCTGAATGAAGATCCGCCCGCGCTCGATCGAATCGATCTGGCCGATCGCCACCATGTAGGACTTGTGCACGCGGCACACGAGCGACGCCGGCAGCTGCCGCTCGAACTCGGCGAAGGTCTGAAGCGTCATGATCCGGCGCGTGGTCGTGTGGATGCGCCGGTAATCGCGCTGCCCTTCGATCATCACGATCTCGTCGAGCCGGATCTTCTCGAGCCGCTGCTCGGTCTTGACGAAGATGATGTCGCGCGTCGGGGTGGGAGCAGGCGATGAGATCACGGGAACCAGCTCGCGCGCCGGCGCCTCGGATGCCTGCCACCACCCGGCGAAGCCGCGGACCAGGAGCGCGATTGCCACCTGCACGGCGGCAATCGCCGCGAGCGTCATCATCAGCCCCGCCAGCTCGCCGAATCGCTGGAAGACGGGCTGCCGCGCACCAAACAGCACCAGCGCGAGGAGGACGCCGAGTCCGGACGCGGCGAGTGAAATGCCGGCGCCGCCGGCGAACATCGCGGCGATCCGGCGCCGCGCCAGCGAGCGCGAAAACAGCGGACCGTACGAGGCGTAGAAGGCGGCCGCGCTCGGCGCGATGGCGATGAGCACAATCGGCCACGACGCGACGAGCAGCCAGAACAGCGGCCGTCCGTCAGCGCGCGGCCCGCGCAACATTCCGAGAAAAACCGCGAGCACGAGGATGTGCATCCCCCAGTAACCGGTGTGGACCGCCGCGAGAATGCTTCGCCTCACTTATCCCTTGTCCCTCCGCGACGCGTAAACGCCATAGCCCGCCATCGTGAATACGACGAAACATGCGCCGGCGATCAGTCGCGGGCTGGCCGGCAGCGGTATGACGCGATGATACTCGACCGTCAAGTAGTCCAGTCCGGCGTACGAATACGGAATCAGGTAGTTGTAAGTCCAGCTGAACGTCCCGATCGACAGGATCCAGAAGGCCATGCCGATCGCCAGCGGCGCCACGAAGGTGCGGAAGCGCAGCGCGAGCGCATATTGGATCGCCACGATCGGCAGCGCGTCGATCAGGAAATCGAGGTTCCGCCGCATGAAGGTCAGGAATGCAAACGGCTGCGACGGCGCCGACACCGCCGGCAAGACGATCGCCGGCACGAGCGCCGACGCGTAGAGCGCCACGGTGTGCAGGACGAGCATGATGCCCGCCAGCGCCACGATCACGATCAGCTTCGCGACGAAGATGACTGACAGCGGCACAGGCGCGGCGTGCACCTGTTTCCACGCGTTGTTGCGATCCTCGATCTGCGCGATGAGACTGACGATGAGCATGGCCGCGAAGGGCAGGATCATCACCGCCATCGCTTCCCACGCCTGCTTCCACAAGACGTCCCAGAAATCGGGTGCGGCGTAGAGCGCGGGCAGCGCTGCCGGGCGGCGGAAACGCGCGAGCAGGATGATCGCCGGGACGAAGCCCGCCGAGCCCAAGACCAGCCATGTGGTCAGGCTGCGCCGGCGCTTGAGCCATTCGCTCGACACGGCGTGCATGAGCGTCACGATCATTCGGCTCCTCCTACCAGGTCGAGAAAGATCCGTTCCAGATCCTTTTGCTGCGTGCTGACTTCATAGAGCGTGATCCCGCTCGCCGCGATCGTCGTCGTCAACCTCCCGATGGCGGCCCGTGACAGAGACGGCAGGATCAGCCGGCCGTTCTCGGCGCCTGCCGACAGTCCGGCGTCAGCGGCCAGGGCCGCGGCGCGTACGTTGTCGCTGGTGTCGAGGATGGTTACCGAGGCGGAGGCCTGGCGGGCGCGCAAGGCGTCGAGCGTGCCCTGGAAGCGCAGCGTGCCGCGATGGATGATGCCGACGTGAGTGACCAGCCGTTCGATCTCCGAGAGGATGTGGCTCGAGACGAGGATGGTCAGACCGCGCTCCCGGTTCAGCTCGGCGAGGAGCCCGCGCATTTCGAGAATGCCGTGCGGATCGAGACCGTTGGTCGGCTCGTCAAGCACCAGCAGCGAGGGTTCGTGGAGCAACGCCACCGCGATGGCGAGGCGCTGCTTCATCCCGAGCGAGAACTGGTCGGCGCGCTTCGATCCGGTGCCGGCCAGTCCGACCAGTTCGAGCACCGTGGCGATTCGCCGGCGATCGCAGCGAAACAAACGGCGCCAGACCTCGAGGTTCTCGGCTGCCGTGAGGTGTCCGTAAATCGACGGCGTCTCGATCGACGATCCAATCCGCCGGAGCATGGCAAGCCGCTGTCTTTCGAGCGTCTGCCCGAAAATCCGTATCGCGCCATCCTGCCGCCTCAGCAACCCAAGCAGCAGCCGCAGGGTCGTCGTCTTGCCGGCGCCGTTGGGACCGAGGAAGCCATAGATCGCGGCGTCGGGCACCGTCATGTCGATGCCCCGCAGTACTGGCTCTCGCCCGAAGCGGTAAGTGAGGCCGCGGGTTTCGATTGCCGCAGTTGTCATGGCCTACCTTACGAAGCGCCGGACCGGCGAACCGGCGGGAATCGGCAAGTCGGCCGGTTCGGCCTGCGAAATCCCCCCGCGATAGACTGAGCGGAATGAAGCTGCTGTCGATCAACGTCGGCGGACCGCGAAAGGTGGAGTGGGACGGGGCAGTAGTCACCACCGGCATTTTCAAGTCGCCGATCCCGGGTCCGGTCGCCGTCCGGCGGCTAAACATCGACGGCGATCGCCAGGCCGACCTGACGGTCCACGGCGGGATCGAGAAGGCGGTCTACGCCTATCCGCGTGAGCACTATGCCTACTGGCGCGCGCAGTTGCCGGAGGCCGATCTTGGGATGGGAGCGTTCGGCGAGAACCTCACTACGGAAGGCCTCCTCGAGACCGATGTCGCCCCCGGCGACCGGCTCCAGATCGGCGGCGCCCATTTCGTGGTGACCAGGCCGCGGATGCCTTGCTACAAACTCCAGATCCGGTTCGAGCGACTCGACATCGTGAAGCGCTTCTGGCGAAGCGGCCGGAGCGGCTTCTACCTGGCGGTCGAACAGGAAGGTGAGATCGCAATCGGGGACACGATCCGGTTCACTCCTGGCACGGGCCGCCGAGTGACGATTGCGGAGGCGTTCGCGGCGCGCTCCGCGCCGCCGATCGCCGAGTGATCTTCCCCGCCAGAACGCCTCGTATCTTCCGCGGTTGGCGAGCGCTTCAGTACGCGCGCTCGCTCGCGCTGGGGCGCTCGCAACGCCGTGGGCATCAGTCAGCGCGCAGCGCGTCGATTGGCTGGATTCGCAGCGCGCGGCGCACTGGTCCCAGGGTCGCCAGTGCGGAGACTGCCATGACGACGCACCCATACAGAGCGATACCGCGCACCATCTGTCCCTCCGACAGGCCGAGGGCGATGAGCAGTCCGATCAGGATACCCAGCGCGACTTGCATCAGTGGACGAAGAAACAGAACGCCCATCACATGTCGGCGCCGTCCCCCCAGCGCAACGCGAATGCCGACCTCTCGCGTTCGCTGCGAGGCGACGAAAGAAAACACCGCGTAAATGCCGCTCAGCGACAGCAGCACGACGACGGAGGCGAGGGCCAGGAAGAACCAGAAGAGCAGCGTCATCGTGCGGGCGCCTGCGGCAGCGACTTGATCGAAGCGGGCGATCTCCCAGATCTGAAGCGTGGGTTCCACGTCTCGGGCGAGGGATCGCAGGCGTGAGGCGAAGAGCAGCGGATCGCCCGTAGTACGGACGGCGATGCGGACGGGATAACTTCCGCCAGGAACCAGCGGGTGATAGATCCGGGCCCTCCTCGACGCGCGCTGTTCCGGACCGGTGCCGAGATCCCGTACGACGCCCACGATTTCATGCCACGGCTGATCTGCAGACTTCGCTGCC
>JBKPSE010000657.1:0-13898 GCA_046765855.1 Acidobacteriota bacterium
CAGGACGACCACTTTCGCGACCCGGCGTATCCGGCGATGTACTTCGTCGAGCATCGCTACGCCCACGATCCGACCAACTGGTGGATTCCCAACCGGGCCTGCGCCGAAGCGATGCTGAGGAGCGCCGGCTTCGACATCACCAATCGGCCCGAGGACGAAGTGTTCATCTGCCGCCGGCGTGCATCGGTCGAACGTTACGGAGAGGAGCTGCCCGCGTGGTCGAAGCGGTGATGATCTGGAACGAGCCGAACAATCTCTCGCACTGGGATTTCGAGCTCGACCAGGGATGGACCACCTTCGCGAAAATGACCAGAGAGGCGTCAGCCGCCGTGGCCGCGGAAAATTCACGGCTCACACGCGTCCTCGGCGGCATCTCGCCGATCGATCCGGCGTTCTTGCGTACGCTCGAGCGGCAGGGCGCCCTCGACGCCGTCGACGCGATTGCCGTCCACGGTTTTCCGCTCGACTGGAACCACTGGCAGATCAACGAATGGCCGGACAAACTCGCGGAGATCAGCGCCGTCAGCTCGAAGCCGGTGTGGATCTCCGAAGTGGGCGTCTCGACATTCGGCGCCGAAGAAGTCCAGCAATTCGGGTTGCGGCGCACCGCCGAACTGCTGCGCGGCCGCTCGCAGCGTATTCACTGGTACAGCCTGTACGATCTGCCGAAAGCCTGGCCGGCCACGACGCGACACCGCGAAGCGGAAGGCTCTTCCTACTATCGGCACTTCTACATGGGCTTGGTGCGCGAAGATGGCACGGCCAAACTGGCGCTGCGCGACTTCGCCGAGTGCACGCCCGATTTCGGACTGTGCCAATGGTTTCATTTCGAGGATCCACGGCTCGACGACGCCGTGCACCGGATGCGAGAGTTGGGTGTAACCTACTTGCGCACCGGATTGAGCTGGGCCGACAGCCTGCGGCCGGGCGCTGAAGCGTGGTTCGATCGACAGATGCGCGCGCTCGAGCCGTTTCAGGTCACGCTCACGTTCTGTTTCACGCCGGAAAGCGAAGGGGTCCGGCCGCATCACACCAGCCCGCCTCGCGACGTCTCGCGGTTTGCGGAGTTCTGCGCCCGGCAGGTACGACGCTATGGCTAATAAACACGACATCATCGTGATCGGCGCGTCCGCCGGCGGCGTCGAAGCACTCAGCCGGATCACCGCCGAGCTGCCGCGCGAGATTCGTGCCTCGATTCTGATCGTCCTTCATATTTCGCGCGGCCGCAGCATGCTGCCCGAGATCCTCACGCGCGCCGGACGCCTCATCGCGGCGCATCCGACCGACGGCGAACCGCTGCACTACGGCCGCATCTACGTCGCGCCTCCGGATCACCATCTGCTCGTCGCCGACGGTTCGGTCCGCGTCGTGCACAGCCCATCGGAGAACGGCGTGCGCCCTGCGATCGATCCGCTCTTTCGATCGGCGGCGCGCGCCTACGGCTCGCGCGTCGTCGGCATCGTGTTGACCGGCGCGCTCGACGACGGCACTGCGGGTGTCGCCGCCATCAAGCAGGCCGGCGGCATCACCGTGGCGCAGGATCCCGATGAAGCTTTTTCGCCGGGGATGCCGCGCAGCGCGATTGCCAGCGGCAACATCGATCACGTCCTGCCGCTGCGCGATATTCCGCTGCTGCTGGCGGCTCTGACCGAAGAGGACGCACCGCCGACCCGCAGCCGCGGCGACCAGGGCGCGCTGCGTGCGCTCGAACCGGATCTCGCCCAGGTTCCGCTCGCCGTCGATTCCGCCGATCGGCCAGGCCAGCCATCCGTCTTCAGCTGCCCCGAATGCCACGGCACACTGTGGGAACTGGACGAAGCCGGACTGCTGCGGTTCCGCTGCCGCGTCGGCCACGTGTATTCACCCGACAGCATGCTCGCGGCGCAGACCGACGAAGTGGATCGGGTGCTGTGGACGGCGCTGCGCACGCTGGAGGAGCGCGCGGCGCTGGCGCACAAGCTCGCTGAGCGCGGGCGCGAGCGGGGACACTCGTGGGTGGAGAAGGCGTTTACGCAGCGGGCGCGTGAAGCAGAAAAAGAAGCGGAGCAGATCCGCGCGCTGCTGCGCGTGCGCGGGGGAGCCATCCACAATATTCCCGAGGACGCCGCGACGACGGCGGCCGGGCCCGGCGATCCGGATCCGATCGACGAAAACGACGACTAAGTCCCGGGAGCCTCGTCTTCCATCAGCAGGATTGCCCCCGTGATCGCGCGGTCGGGGCCGACCAGCGCCGAGATGGTCACCCGGCAATTGAACCCGCGTCCTTTGCGGTTGGTGGACCCGATCACGGTCTCGCGATGGAGCGCCGTCCCAGCCAGCACTTCGCGCATCTGTTTCTGCAGCTCGCCGACCGGCAAGCCGATGTCGAGATTGAAGAAGGAATGGCCTTTCGCCTCGTCTGCGCGGATGCCCCACATGTCCCGCGCGCCGGCGTTCCACACCTGCACCCGCAGGTCGCGATCGACGACGACGACCGCGGCGCGCAGACTGGTGAACACAGCCTCGAGAAAGGCGTTGGTTGAATTGAGCTCGGTGCTGCGGTTGCGCAGCTCCTCGTTCATTGTCTGCAGCTCCTCGTTGGTCGAATGGAGCTCTTCGTTCATCGTCTCGAGCTCTTCGTTCGTCGACTGCAGCTCCTCGTTCGTCGTCTCCAGCTCCTCGACCGTGGACTGCAGCTCCTCGTTGGTCGTCTCGAGCTCCTCGTTGGTCGATTGCAGTTCCTCGTAGGCGGTGTCGAGCTCCTGTTTCGATCGGCTCAGTTCGTCCTGTAAGGCTTTGACCGGCGTCACGTCGATGTAGCTGACGCGAAGACCGGCGAGCTGAACGTCGTCGAACAGCGGCGCCACGACAACGTCGAGAAATCGCGCCCCATCGCCCGACTGCCAGATGACTCCGCCGATCCTCGTTTCGCGGCGTTCGCTGCGGGCGCTGTCGATGGCCGGGCGAAGTTCGGCGGGCCGATAGGAGATATCCAAATCCTCCAGCGGGGTGCCGATATCCGATTCGGAAAGCCGGAAGTGACGGCGTGCTGCTGCATTCGCCGATACCAGCGTGCCGGCGGGATCGAGGACGAGCTCCGCGTGCGATGTCGTCTCGAAGGCGAGGTCGCGCAGGTGTCCATGATTGCGCTGATTCGACACGTGTTCCTCCGGGCTGGCCGGCGCGAGCAGGAGGCGGTCGCGCCCGTTCCCGTTGCGGGCCTTTTTGAAGATGCGGCGCTTCAGATCGACGGCGGCGAACATCGGAGCGTCACTGCAAATCATCTCCGCGCGCCCGAGGACCACGTGGCTGCCGACGTTGGTGGAGAAAGAGAACCGCGACATGATCCGCGCTTGCGCGTCGGACTTGAAGTACATCAACGTGTTGCGGCAGAAGAGCAGATCGAGATGTGAAATCGGCGGATCGTGGATCAGATCGTGCCGCCCGAATATCACCGACCGGCGGAGCTCGCGATCGAAGGCATAGAGCTCCCCGCCGTTGTTGGCGAAGTACTTTTCGCGCAACGCCAGCGGCACGTCCGCCACCTGTCTCGCGGTGTAGACGGCGCGACGACCCTCGGCGAGCGCTTCCTCATCCACGTCGGTCGCGTAGATCTTCACGCGCTCCTTGAAGGCCTCGAGGCCGAGCGCCTCCGACAGAAGCATCGCCACGGAGTACGCTTCCTGACCTGACGCGCAGCCCGCGCTCCAGACGCGCAACCGGCCGCCGTTGCGTGCCCGCTCCGTCATGCCCGGGAGCACGTCCTCGCGCAGAGTCTCCCAGACCTCGGCATCGCGAAAGAAGGACGTGACGTTGATCAGGATCGTGTTGAAGAGCGACGCGAATTCTTCCGGATGGATCTGGAGGTGTTCCAGATAGGCATCGTACTCGTGTATCCCTACGTCGTGCATGCGTTTGCGCACGCGACGCACCAGGCTGGTGCGTTTGTAGGCGGTGAAATCGACCCCGCGTGACTGGCGGAGGTAATCGAGGATGCGCTCGAAGCCCGCATGCTCGACATTGTGCATCACGCTCAAACTATCACACGGGTGCGGAGCTCAGTCGGGGCAGGCGACAGGCGACCGAACCCCGCCGAGCCTACGCACGCGGGCAGGGTGCGTCCGCGCGAGCACGACCAACATAGTCGCCTTTTTCCTGCGCGGCGGCGCGACAAGGGAGTACAATTGGGTTTCTTCCTGCAAGGTTAGTTGTGACTGTAAACGCCCTCGAACTTCAGCTCGCGTCTGCCGTGCAGCGCTACAACGCTCTGCAGCGGCGCGCCGGCAGTCCCCGCGACCCGGCGGCACTTTTTACCCGCACCCTCGAAGAGCTGAGTACTGCTCTCGAGGAACTGCGCGTCGCCCAGGAGCAGATCGTCGAAAACAACCTGAAACTGGAGCAGCTTCAGGCGGAGTTGGTCGTCCAGAATCAGCGCTACTGGCAGCTCTTCGACGAGCTTCCACAGGCCTACGTGGTGACCGGCCCCGATTCGCTGATTCGCGAAGTCAACAAGGCGGCCGCCGAACTGTTCAACGTCAGCCAGCGCTTCCTTGTCGGCAAGCTGGTGAGCGTGTTCGTTTGTGAAGACCGTGGCGGTTTCCTGACCCGCGCAGCCCAGATCGCCGCGGACAGCGCTGTCGCCGAATTCTCATTCAAGTTGCGTCCGCGCGAACGCGCTCCGCACACCGTGCGCGCACGCGTGCGGGGCGACGGCCGAACCCTTCGTTGGCTTCTCGAGCCCGAGCGCATCGATCCCGAGAATACCGAGACGATGTAGCCCGGCCGTAGCTAGCGTGTATCGTTTCCCTGCGCCCATCTACCTAGCGCCGCGCCTCCGCCCGTAATCCCCTCGTGCCACTCATGGCACGGCCGTTGATTCACGCGATGTCATGGCCAAACCACGTAAGCGGCAGGACGATACATCCGTCTCTGATAGTTCCTCAGCGACTGGAGCCAACGGTAATGGCAGCCGCCCCGACCCCGAGCGGATCAGCATGCGTGCCTACGAGCTGTACCTCGCGCGCGGCGGCTCCGACGGACAGGCCTGGGACGACTGGCTTGCCGCCGAGCGCGAGCTGAGCGAAACGGGGTCGACGCGTAATCCAGGCGACAGCGGCGAGTGATTTCCGCCCGCCGTTCA
This sequence comes from Acidobacteriota bacterium, assembly GCA_046765855.1. Lineage (GTDB taxonomy): Bacteria > Acidobacteriota > Vicinamibacteria > Vicinamibacterales > 2-12-FULL-66-21 > JAICSD01. Next base: position 5,120 of record JBKPSE010000657.1, read on the forward strand.
CCGTTCGTGCTGGTCGCCGACGACGATCGGGACACGCGCGAGCTCTATCGTGCGTGTTTCGACACGTGCGGATACCGCACGGCGGAAGCAGGTACCGGTTCTCAAGCGATCGTCTCGGCGGTCGAGATCGTGCCGGACGTCCTGCTCACCGACTATGTCCTGCCCGACGTTGACGGGCTGACGATCGCGCGGCGGCTGAAGGACGACCCGCGCACGGCGTCCGTCCGCATCCTGATGATCACCGGTTACGCGACTCCTGATCTGGAACGCCGCGCGGCGGCGGCTGGCATCGACCGCATTCTGCTCAAGCCGTGTCTTCCGCAGGCGGTCATGCGCGAGGTTTCACGTTCGCTGGCGCGTCCGGCGCAGAGCCGGGGAGCGGGGACGGGCCGTCCGAGCGAGGCAGCCACCCGCGTGCGCGACGAGTTCGGCAGGCTGCCGGGACTTGCATTGACGACGGAGCAGGCGCGTCTCCTCTTCGATCTCGACGGCGAGATGTGCGATCGCATCCTTCACGGTCTGGTCGCCGAGGGCTTTCTGTCGCGCACCGCGCAGGGCGCTTACCGGCGCGATCCGTGACGATCGCAAGCGGCGATTAGAAGAGCCTGCCGCCCACCGGAACCTGTTTGTCGGGGACGACCAGCACGACCCCGCCGTCCCCATCCGGCACACCCAACGTCAACACTTCGGACATGAACGGCCCGATCTGCCGCGGCGGGAAGTTGACCACCGCGAGCACGAGCCGCCCCTCCAGCTCGTCCGCCTGATAGTGCCGCGTCAGCTGTGCCGACGAACGCTTGGTGCCGATCTCCGGTCCGAAATCGATCGTCAACTTATAGGCAGGCTTTCGTGCCTCGGGGAAGGGTTCGGCGCGCACCACGACGCCGACACGCATGTCGACACGTTCGAAATCGGCGAAGACAATCATCGGAGCGCGCACTATATCAGCAGCTGAAAGCTCTGCCGTTCACGGGCACATCGCTTGCGTCGGTTTTCGCGATGCGCCGCGGACGAGCGCGCGTAGGGTGCTCGGGGTGGCAATACAAGCATTGGCGCGGCGACTTCTACCCGGCGGAGCTGCCGCAAGCACGATGGTTCGAGCATTACGCGAAGACCTTCGACACGGTCGAGATCAACAACAGCTTCTACCGTCTGCCCGAGCGTGCGACGTTTGCGGCGTGGGCGCGGCGAGCGCCGCTCGGATTCGAGTTCGCGGTGAAGGCCAGCCGCTTCCTGACGCATATGAAGAAGCTGAAGGATCCCGAGGAACCGATCGATCGGCTGTTCTCGCGAATGCGGGCGCTCGGCACGCGGCTCGGACCGGTTCTGTATCAACTGCCGCCCGGCTGGAAGGCGGACGTGGATCGCTTCGCGCATTTTCTCGCCGCGCTGCCGCGCGGCATCCGGCACGTCGTCGAGTTCCGCGAGCCATCGTGGTACGGCGCCGAGATTCGCGCGCTGCTCGACCGCTACAAAGTGGCGATGTGTCTGCACGACATGAGCGGATCGGCGACGCCGCGCGAGCGGGTCGGTCCGTTCGTCTACGTGCGGTTTCATGGCGCGTCGTCGAAGTACGGCGGCGGCTATTCCGAAGAGCGGCTTCGCGGCTGGGCGGAGTGGCTCGACACGCAGCGCCAGCAGGGCTGCGACGTGTACGCGTATTTCAACAACGACGTCGGAGGTCATGCGCCGCGTGATGCAGTCACGCTGCGGCGCGTGATGGAGGCATAACGATGAAACGTTTCACTCTCGGTCTCGCGGCGGGGCTCGGCGCGGCGCTGGTCGTGACGCGGCTGTCGCGCGCGCGGCTGGCGATCTCGTTCGAAGGGCGGGTCGTGGTGATCACCGGCGGCTCGCGCGGCCTCGGTCTGGTGATGGCGCGCCGGCTGGTGGACGAAGGCGCGCGCGTCGTGCTGCTCGCGCGCGACATGAGCGAGCTGGAACGGGCGAAGGAGGAGCTCGAAGCCCGCGGCCGCGGCGAAGTGATGACGATCCGCTGCGACGTGCGCCGCCGTGCCGACGTCCGCGCCGCGGTGGACATGATCCTGGATCGCTGGCGCACCGTGGACGTCTTGATCAACAACGCCGGGATCATCCAGGTCGGTCCGCTCGAGCACATGGATCACGAGGATTTCGAGAATGCGATGGCGACGCATTTCTGGGGACCGCTGCACCTCATTCTCGAGGTGACGCCGGTGATGCGCCACCGCCGCTTCGGCCGCATCGTCAACATTTCCTCGATCGGCGGACGCATCGCCGTGCCGCACCTCGCGCCGTATTCGGCGAGCAAGTTTGCGCTCGTCGGGTTGTCGGATGCCGTGCGCGCCGAGCTCGATCCCTACGGCATTCGCGTGACCACCGTCGCTCCCGGGCTGATGCGCACAGGTTCGCCGGTGAACGCGCAGTTCAAGGGGCAGCACGAAGCGGAGTACGCGTGGTTCAAGGTGGCGAGCTCGCTGCCCGGACTGACGATCGCCGCCGAACGCGCCGCCGACAAGATTCTCGACGCGTGCCGCTACGGCGACCCATCGTTGACGATCACGCCGCAGGCCAAGTTCGCGGCGGCCGCCAACAACGTGATGCCCGCCGCGGTCGCGCGGGCGATGATGCTGGTCACGCGCGCGCTGCCGCAGGAGAACGGACCGATCGGCAATGCCACCAAGATTGGTCTCCAGAACGAGGCGAAATCGAAGTGGACCCCCTCGTTGGTCACCAAGCTCGCTGACACTGCGGCGGTAGCGAATAACGAACTCTGACGTCCTGACGGCGCTAAGGGTGCGGCCGCGCACCCTTAGCAGCGTCACCCGGTCGCCACTCACACGTGCCTACGGCTTCAGGACCACCTTCACGCATCCGTCTTCCTTGTCTCGAAACGTCCGATACGCCTGCGGGGCGTCTTCGAGCGGAAGCCGGTGGGTAATCACGTAAGAGGGATCGATCTCGCCTTTCGCGATCCGATCCATCAGGATGGGCAGGTAGCGGTGGACGTGGGTCTGGCCCATCTTCAACGTGAGCCCCTTGCCGAACGCGGCGCCGAACGGCACCTTGTCGAGGAAACCCCCGTAGACGCCGGGGATCGACACCGTCCCCCCCTTGCGGCAGCAATGGATCGCCTGGCGCAGCGCCGACAAACGATCCGTCGCCATCATCATGGTGGTCTTTGCCTTGTCGTACCAATCGCCGAACGTGTTGCCGTGCGATTCCATACCGACGGCGTCGATGCACGCGTCCGGACCGCGGCCGCCCGTCATGTCCTTCAAGGCCTCGAATACGTTGGTCTTCGTCAGATCGATGACCTCCGCCTTGCCCTTGTCCGCGGCCATCATCAGGCGTTCCGGCTCGCGATCGATCCCGATGACGCGCCCCGCGCCGAGCAGCCACGCCGATGCGATGCAGAACTGGCCGACGGGTCCGCATCCCCACACGGCCACGGTATCGCCCGGTGTGATGCTGCAGTTCTCCGCCGCCATGTAACCGGTGGGGAAGATGTCCGTGAGAAAGAGCACCTGTTCGTCCGAGAGCGCTTCGGGAACCTTGTAAGGTCCGACGTCTGCGAAAGGAACGCGGACGTACTCCGCCTGGCCGCCGGCGTAGCCGCCCATCATGTGCGAATAGCCGAACAGCCCCGAGCCGGAGTAGCCGTACGCCTCCTCGAGCATCCACGCGTTCGGGTTCGAGTTGTCGCACGCCGACCAGAGCTGCCGCTCGCAGAAATAACAGCGGCCGCAGGCGATGGTGAAGGGGACGACGACGCGATCGCCCTTGGTCAGGGTCTTGTTTTCGGCGCCGACCTCGACGACTTCCCCCATGAATTCGTGGCCGAGAATGTCGCCGCGCTTCATGGTCGGGATGAAGCCGTCGAGCAGGTGCAGATCCGATCCGCAGATCGCCGTGAGGGTGACTTTGATGATGGCGTCGCGCGGGTTCAGGATCCGTGGATCGGGAACCCGCGCAATGCGCACGTCGTTCGTGCCGTACCAGCAGAGTGCTTTCATCCGCGCGGCTGGCCGGATGTCGTCGGCACCTCGCCCGCTTCGACGAGCTGCTTGAAGCGGCGAAGGTCTTCGCGGATCTCGGTCTCCGCGTCCCGGCCGAAGAGTCTGGCGACTGCCGCGCCGACCTTGCCTCCAGGCGGGCTGTACTGCAGGTGGACGGTCACGCGGGTGCCGCGGCCGGCGGCGGCGCTGTCGAAATTCACCGAGCCGGCGCTGACGACGTCGGCCCCCTCGAGCGAACGCCAGCCGATCACCTGGTTCGGCACTTCGTTGTGAATTTCCGCATCCCATTCGACGACGGTGCCGCCCGGTCCCTTGGCGCGCCAGTGCGAAATCGTGTCGGTGACGCGTTCGACCGACTCGAGATGCCGCATGAACTGCGGCAGGTTCTCGAGATTGCGCCAGAAGCGATAGAGCTCGTCGAGCGGACGATTGATGGTGACGCTCTCGAGGACGTTGACGCCGCGCGGACCGCGCAACGCCGCTCGGGTATCGCCGGGATCCGCGGCGGTGTTCATGCCGAGCGCCTCGTAGACGTCGCAGTGCGCAGTGACGCCGCGGCGCAGCAATAGCCCGCCGAGCGTCGCGTACAACCAGCCGGTGTTCTTCAGCCGGCTCAAGCCGTAAACGGCGAGCCCGGCGCCCGCCGCGATCGACGCCCAACGTTCGATCTCACTGAGATTCCGATTCGAGCGCGCGCGGGCGTCCTGCGCGTCGTCGGGCCAGGTCAACTCCATGTTCATGCAGCTCTCCTATCGTCTCGCGGTGCCGGCGGTTGGCGTCCACGACGGGGAATCGCTCGCCGGGAAAGACTCGTCTGACGCGTCGTGAACGATGTCTTTTGCGCGCCAGCCTCGCTGGCGCAGAGTGGAAGAGGTCCAGTGGCGCGCCATCGCGAAATCGTGGCGGCCCATTGCGGCGCGTACAGCGACGGCGGCGCCGAGCGTGGCGAGCAAGGCGCCGAAGAAACCGCCGCGGCGCGCGCCGACCATCGTCAGGGCGCTGCCCCAGGCGGCGGCGAACCACCGTTCCTGGTCGTAGGGTGACGACTGGGTCTGGCGGTCCCACACGTTGTCGGGACCGCGCGCGACCATGAGGTTGCGGGAAGCTTCAGCCATAGCGACGGCAGGGTGCACAAGCTGTACCCGCATCAGCACTCCGCTCCGCGGCAAGCACGCTCATACAATGGCGGCAATGGAACGACTTCTTCCCGCATTTGCCGCAGTAATCGCGATTTCGGTTGCGGTCACGCCAGCTCAGCCGAGCCGCTTCGATGTTTTGATTCGCAACGGTCGCGTCATGGATGGGTCGGGCAATCCATGGTTGCGCGCCAATATCGGCATCACCAGCGATCGCATCGTCGCGGTGGGCGCGCTGGAGAGCGCTACCGCCGCGCGCACGATCGATGCCCACGATCGCATCGTCGCCCCCGGCTTCATTGATGTGCACTCGCACGCGGCTGAAGGGCTGCGCAACGCAGCGCTGCACCAGGCGCAGCCGTTGCTGGCGCAGGGTGTTACCACAATCGTGGCAAATCCGGACGGCGGCGGCCCGGTCGACCTTGCCGCGCAGCGCACCGAGATCGAAGCGGCACGCCCTGGAGTGAACGTCGTACTGCTCATCGGCCACGGCGCCGTGAGGCGCGCGGTGATAGGCGCTGCGCGGCGCGCGCCTTCCACGGAAGAACTCGAGAAGATGAGAGTGCTGGTGCGCCGCGGCATGGCTGAAGGCGCGTTCGGTCTGTCGTCAGGATTGTTCTACGTGCCGGGCAGCTTTGCCACGACCGAGGAAGTGATCGAATTGGCCAAGGCCTCGGCAGAGTCAGGCGGGCTGTACACCAGCCATATCCGCGACGAGGGCAACTACGACACGGGTGTGCGTGCATCGGTACGCGAAGTGATTCGCATTGCGGAGGAGGCGCGCACCATCGGCATCGTGACGCACATGAAGGCGCTGGGCCGCGACAGTTGGGGTCTGGGGCCTGCGCTCATCAAAGATATCGAGGACGCCCGCGCGCGCGGCGTGCAGGTGTTCGCCGATCAGTATTCCTATGAAGCCTCGTCGACGTCCCTTCGCGCGGCGCTTGCGCCAGGCGGCGTCGAGCCCACCGAAGCGATCGTCGAAGAAAACCTGCGGCGGCGCAATGGTCCGGACGCGGTTCTCATCGCCTCGTACGCGGCCGACCGATCGCTCGCCGGCAAAACCTTGACGGAGATCGCAAAGCTGAAGGGATTGACGCCGGTCAGGGCCGCGCTCGCGCTGATGGACGGCGGCAACGCCTCGATCGTGTCGTTCAACATGTCCGAGCCGGACATCGAGGTGATTATGAAGGCGCCTTTCACGATGGCGTCGAGCGACGGCGGCTTGACGATGCCAGGTGTCGGGTTTCCGCATCCGCGCGATTACGGCGCCTTCGCGCGGCGGCTTGCGGTTTACGTGCGCGAGCGGCGCGTCGTTCCGCTCGAATTCGCGATTCGCTCGATGACGAGTCTGCCCGCGGCGGTATTCGGCCTCACGGATCGCGGCGCGATCCGGCCCGGCGCCTTTGCAGACGTGGTGGTGTTCGATCCGGAGAAGGTGCGGGATGCGGCGACCTACGCGTCGCCGCAGCAGCTCGCGGAGGGTGTGAGCGACGTGCTCGTCAACGGCGTGCCCGTACGGCTCGACGGCGCGTTCACCGAGGCGTGTCCGGGGCGAGTGCTGCGAAAGCGCTGACGGCCCGATCTGCCTCGAAGCCCAAACCACGCAGTGAGGACCCGACGTCGACCACAGTTGACAACGCCTGAGCCATTCGATTAACCTGTCAATCCGGATAAACGGATGGACAATGGATTGTTGCGCATGATCGAGACAGCTCCGCTCGCGGGCAGCGCACGATGACCCACGCGGCGATTTTCGAGGACCTCACCACGCTGGCGGACGCGACGCGCGGGCGGATGCTGCTCGTCCTGGAACGGCACGAGCTGACCGTTTCAGAGCTTTGCTCGGTGATGCAGTTGCCGCAGTCGACCGTGAGCCGTCATCTCAAGACGCTGTCCGACGCCAACTGGGTGACGTCGCGGCGTGATGGAACGAGCCGGTACTACTCGCTCGCTCTCGAAGAGCGCGACACACACACGCGACGGTTGTGGTCGCTCCTGCGGGAACAGATCGCGGGGACGCCGGGCGCCGACCAGGATGCGCGCCGGCTGAAGAGCGTTATGGGGCGCAGGCAAACGCAGTCGGAGGCGTTCTTCGCGTCCGCGGCGGGGCAGTGGGATCGCCTGCGCCGCGAGTTGTTCGGCGGCGCCTCCGCCTTGCACGCGCTGCCGGCGCTGCTGGAGCCGTCGTGGACGGTCGGCGACTTCGGGTGCGGGACGGGGGAGACGAGCGCGGCATTGGCGCCGTTCGTCGCCCGCACGATCGGGGTCGATCGCAGCGGCGAGATGCTCCAGGCGGCGCGGCGCCGCCTGCGCGATCTGCCGTCCGCCGAGGTGCGAAGGGGGGAGCTGGAAGCGCTGCCGATCGCAGACGGCGAACTGGACGCCGCAGTGATGCTCCTCGTCCTGCATCATGTTCCCGATCCGGCCGCCGTCATCGGCGAAGCCGCGCGGGCGCTCAAGCCGGGCGGCAGGTTCGTCCTTTGCGACATGCTCCCGCACGACCGCGAGGAGTATAAACATCAGATGGGTCATGTGTGGCTTGGTTTTGCCGAAGACCAGCTACGGCGCTGGAGCGGCGCCGCCGGCTTTCAGGGAATCCGAGTCGTACCGCTTCCGATCGATCCGGCCGCGAAGGGACCGGCGCTGTTCGTGATGGCGGGGGAGAAGGGAACGGTCGGGTCGGTAGTTAGCAGTTAGCAGTTAGCAGTTCGCAGTTTGCAGTTCGCAGAGTCGCAATTTGCAGTTACAGAGTTCGCCGTTCGCAGAGTTCGCAGGTATACAAGGAGAGATGATGTCAACCACCGCCGTTCAGGAACTTCACGCCTTCGACGCGGCCCGCAGGGTCGGGCGCGAACCGTACAAAGTCAAAGACCTCGCGCTCGCCGAGTTCGGCCGCAAGGAAATCCGCCTTGCCGAGCACGAAATGCCTGGCCTCATGGCGCTGCGCGCCCGCTACGGTGCGAGCAAGCCGCTCGCCGGCGCGAAGGTGATGGGCTCGCTGCACATGACCGTGCAGACCGCCGTCCTGATCGAGACGCTCACCGAGCTCGGCGCCGACGTCCGCTGGGTGTCGTGCAACATTTTCTCGACGCAGGACCACGCCGCAGCCGCCGTTGTCGTCGGCCGGCCCGAGACCGGAGGGACGCCGCAGCAGCCGAAAGGCACCCCGGTTTTCGCGTGGAAAGGGGAAACGCTCGAGGAGTACTGGTGGTGCACGAGCGAAGCGCTGATGTGGCCCGACGGTTCGGGGCCAACCCAGATCGTCGACGACGGCGGTGATGCGACGCTGCTGCTGCACAAGGGCGTCGAGTACGAGAAGGCGGGCAAGGTCCCCGCGTTCAATCCCGACAGCGAACCGGAAGAGTGGGGGGTGATCCTCCAGCTCCTGCGGCAGGAACTGTCGTCGAACCCGACACGCTGGACCAAAGTGGCCGCGCAAATGAAGGGTGTCTCCGAAGAGACGACAACGGGCGTCCATCGTCTTTACGAAATGCACAAGAACGGCACGCTGCTGTTCCCCGCGATCAACGTCAACGACTCGGTGACGAAGAGCAAGTTCGACAACATCTATGGATGCCGTCATTCGTTGATCGACGGCCTCAATCGGGCCACCGACGTGATGATGGGCGGCAAGGTCGCGGT
>JBKPSE010000658.1:0-4468 GCA_046765855.1 Acidobacteriota bacterium
GGTCTGCAAACTGCCACTTCCGGGGTCAGGTCTGCGAACCGGCACTTCGCGGGGTCAGGTCTAAAAACCGGCACTTCGCGGGGTCAGGTCTATGAACGTGCAGCGACCTGGCACCCCAAAGGCGGATCTACAGACCTGACCCCTACCGAGCGGTTTTGTAGACCTGACCCTCGATCGCGCCGTTTTACAGACCTGACCCCGGGTGGGGCCGTTTTGCAGACCTGACCCCCGATCGCGCCGTTTTATAGACCTGACCCTGGATTGAGCTGTTTTGCAGACCTGACCCCCGGCGGACCCCGATGGTGGATCCGCGGACGGCGTGGCCGCTGCGAGCGACATGGACGTGAGGACGTTACTTCGGCGCGGACAGCTCGATGACGTCGTAGTAGGTGCCGATGTGCCCTTCCGAGTACGCCCCGAGCAGGACGGAAATCGGATTCAGCAGGGTCTGGGACCTCGGCCCGACCGGCACGACGCCGGGCAAAGGCGGATCGGGGATGCGCATCACACGTCCCTGATTGTTGAAGAACGCGCGGATGAACGTGCTGCGGCCGGTGATCGGCATCGCCGCCACGTTGTCGTAGAAACGCTGCCACGGCTCGGACGGCCGGAACAGGTACTGCTCGACGTTGGACGTGTAAAACACGCTGACCGTCGCATGATGCAGGTCGAGATACCGCGCCACCGATCGCAGCGCCTTCGGACCGGCGAAGTCGCCGACCAGCGGGACGACCAGATTGCGCTCCTGCAGATCGCGCAGCGTCTGATAGACGTCCTCGCTCGCGATGTAGCTGCGCTGGATCCCCTGCCCGTCATCGGCCGTCATCAGATCGCGGTACGTCGGGAACGGCTGCCAGCCCGCGCCGCGCCCGAACGAGTAGCGAATCTCCGGTCCGGCGCTGTAGAACGCGCGGTAGACGTAATCGATCCCCGCCAGATCGGCGCGCGTCAGGCTGAAACCATGCGTGCGCTGCAAGTGATCGTAGATTTCGGCGCGGTTGCGCTCGAACGCCACCGGATCCGGTTCGAGCTCGTCGAAGGCGTCGAGCAGCGCGTTCGCCGTATCGTTGGCCACGCGCGCGGGGATCGGACGCGAAAACAGCCGGGACAGGAACTCTTCACGCGTCGGCGAGAGCTCGATGAGCGCCTTGTACATCAGGTGCAGCAGCATGTTCTGGCGCCGGATGTCGACGATGAACGCCATGCGCGGCTTCAGGGCGGCGATATACGTGAAGTTCTGATCCGGGCCGACACCGATGTAGGCGCTGACGGGACCCAGCGTCTGCTGCAGCGTCGGGATGACGTGCTGGAAGACCGTCTCGTTCGACACGAGGTTGTCGGATCGGAAGAACCCGTTGGGCTCGGAGAATTCCGTGACCAGCGTCCAGAAAGTGTGATCGTCGAGACGCGACGGCAGCGCTTCCGCCGCAGGACGCGACGTCGGCGTGACGCACAGCACCAGCGCGCAGATTGCCAGCGCCAGAATCGCCAGCTGCGAGCGCGTCGCACGCGTCATGCAGGCATCATAACGTGAGGCGGACGGCCGCGCCCGTGAAACGTATCCGGCGCACCTCGGACTGGCCGGCGACGCGGACTTCCAGCTCGCGGACGAGCGGCGGCCGCATCCGCGATCCCGGCGTCAGCGTAAGGCTCAGGCGGCGGCTTCGATCCAGCCAGCGCATCGACAGTCCCATCCAGCCGCCGCGCCGGTACTCGAACGATCGTCCATCGTCTTCGAACACGTCGAACGCGCCGTCTGCGCCGGGATAGACGGTAATCGACAAGGGACTGTCCACCGGCTCGTCGGTGTACTGCTTCACCGGTCCCATCGGCAGGATTGCGCCGGCGCGGACATAAAGCGGAATGGTCGCGAGATCGACGGCACGATCGATCTCCTTGCCGCCGTCGACGCGGTCGCCCGTCCAGAAATCAAACCAGATCCCTCGCGGCAGATAGACGCGCCGCGACGTTGCGTTTTTCTCCACCACCGGCGCGACGAGAATATGTGACCCCCAGAGATACTGGTCGCCGCGCGCGACCGCGATCGGATCGTTCGGGTGATGCAGCCACATCGCGCGAACGATCGGCAGGCCGGTCAGCGCGGTCTCGCGGACCGCCGAATACAGGTACGGCATCAATCGGTAGCGAAGCTCCAGGTATTTACGGCAGATCGGCTCGACCTGCGTGTTGTGCAGCTCCGACGCCGGCGGCCGCCCCGCTCCCGAGTAGCTCGACGTCTCGTCGGGACCCAGCTCTCCGAGGTTCCATCCCCAGGGCAGCCGCAAATGCCATGTGCGGCCATGGGCGCGAAACAACGGGCAGAACGCGCCGAACTGGAACCAGCGGACGTAGAGATCGCCGAGGAACTCCGGCGTCGGCACGAAACCGCCAATGTCGGTGCCCCAGTAGGGAATGCCGCTCAGCCCGGTGTTCACCGCAACCGGAACGTGAGTCTTGAGTGTTTCCCACGTCGAGTAAACGTCGCCGGACCACAGGAATGCGCCGTAGCGCGCCATTCCCGCGTAGCCGTTGCGGTGCAGCGCATAGGGACGCTCGTCCGGACGCCACAACTGCGATCCCTCCCAATACATCCGGATGCGATTCAAACGCGACGGACCGTCGAGTCCGTCCCCCTGATCGGGCCACCATCCGTCGATGCCGAGATCGAACACACCCTTGTGATGCGGCCAGTAGCATCCGACGCTGCGTTCGGGCGGCCACGTGCCCTTGGTCACGTCGCCGGCCGCATCAGGAACGCGTCCGCTTGGCTCCGGCGCCGCGCACGCGTCGCGCACCGTTCCGGTGAGGTGCCTCCCCTCGATGACGGTGTGCAGCACGACCTTGTAGTGCATGGCGTGCAGCTCGGCGATCGTCTTTTTCGGATCGGGGAAGTTTTCGGTCTTCCAGGTGAACTCGCCGTTGTGCGTATTCCAGCCGGACGGCGTGAAGTCCGTGCCGAGATAGATCAGCGCATCGCACGGCAGCTTCTTCTCGCGCATCGTCCTGGCCACCCACATGACTTCGTCGGGGCCGGCGAGCGTGCGATGCGATTGCTGATAGCCGAACGACCATAACGGCGGCATCTCCGGCAGTCCAGTGATGCCTGCGTATTCACGCATGATCACTGCGGGAGATCTGGAGACTACGACGAAACAATCGAGCGGAAGCGGCGCATTGGACGTCAGCCGTCCTCTCGGCCCCTTGAGATCGAACGCGCCAATGGGCTGGTGAACGAACAAGCCCCAACCGGCGGTGCCGATCAGCCATTGGATGGGCACGCGGCCGCCGTGCGTGCGCAGCTGATATCCGCCCTGCCCGTTGCGCATCGCGTCGACTGCGCCGCGCCGATCGAATTGCGCGCCGCCTTCTCCGAATCCAAGGAGCGGTGCGTCGCCAATCGAGAACTCGAGAACGCCGGCGTCCGACACCGTCAATTCCTGCGCCAGCGCGCCGGAACCGTCGGATATGCGCACCGTCAGCGGCGCATGCGCCACCGCAATCGACAGCTCCCCCGTTTTCACGCGCGATGCCCCGACATCCACGCGCCGCTGCGCTTTCAGATCGACGAGCGCGTTGTCGGCGTTCAGCGCGTCGGTCGAGGACTCACGCGGCAGCAGCGAGACGCGGATCGTGCGCGCCGAGACCGATGCAACGCGCAGCTGCACGGGACGGCCGGCGACGACGAGGTCCTGCCCCTGTGCGTCGCTGTCAAGCCGCAGCAGCAGCCCCGCGCCGGCGGCGCCGAGCGTCTTGATCGCGGTCCGCCTACTTGGCACTGAACGTCATCACCGTCTTGGATGTGTAGACCTTGCCGGGCTGCAGGATTGTCGTCGGGAACGACTTCTTGTTCGGGGAATCGGGGAAATGCTGCGTCTCCAGGCAGAGCCCGGTGCGGTGCGCGTAGACGTGGCCGCCCTTGCCCTTGATCGTTCCGTCCAGGAAGTTGCCCGAATAGAACTGGACGCCCGGCTCCGTGGTCGAGATCTCGAGCGTGCGCCCGCTCTTCGGATCGGTGAGCCGCGCCGCGAATTGCAGCCCTGCGCCCTTCCGGTTCAAGACAAAGTTGTGGTCGTAGCCTTTGCCCGCTTTCAGCTGCGCGTTGTCGGCATTGATGCGCTCGCCGATGGCCGTCGCCTGCCGGAAATCGAATGGAGTACCGTCGACCGGTGCGAGCTCGCCGGTCGGGATCAGCGTGTCATCGACCGGCGTGTAACGATCGGCGTTGATCGTCAACTGGTGGCCGAGAACGTCGCCCGATCCTTCGCCCGCCAGGTTGAAGTAGCTGTGCTGCGTGAGATTGACCGGCGTCGCGCGGTCGGTCGTGGCGCGGTAGTCGACGATCAATTCGTTCTTCTCCGTGAGCGTATAGGTCACGGTGACGTGCAGGTTTCCGGGATATCCCTCTTCTCCGTTGGGGCTGGTGCGCGTGAACACCACCGACGATCCCTGCGGCGTCTCTTTCGTCGAC
>JBKPSE010000659.1:0-9781 GCA_046765855.1 Acidobacteriota bacterium
CGACAGCAGCGACGTTTTGGATGCCGGCGCCCCGGGCGATCGCCGCGAGATCGGTAATGCCGGACGTCGTATGCGAGTCGAATCCGCCGGTCGAGAGCAGACTGCCGTTGTCGAAGACGATGTGCACCAGGTTGCGCGGCCGATAGCGCGCGAGCGTGGCAAAGGTGCCGAGGTTCATCAGCACGGAACCGTCGCCGTCGAGGACGACGATCCTCTCGTGCGGCAAGTGCAACGCCAGTCCGAGGCCGATCGAAGATGCGAGCCCCATCGCGTGCTGCAGGTAGAAGAAGTTCTCCTTGTGCCCGAGATCGTAGAGCTCCTGCGCGCACGCACCCATGATCGTGACGACGAGCTTGTCCTCGAGCTCCGGGTAGAGCATGCCGATGCACTCGGCGCGCTTCACAGCGGTTGCTCCATCAGGTCGCGAGTGAGGAGCAGCGCCACCGGCGACAGTGCGCTTTGCGAAAGCGTGTAGGCCTCGCGAATCTGCCGGCCGACGTCCTGCGGTGATCGCGCGTATTCGAAGGGAATGTTCAACGCCCGCAACACACCTTCGGTGACAATGCCGCCGCGCGTGTGCCAGGGATAGGGCTCACCCCAATGGCCACGCAGCGCAATCAGCATGCACAACGGAATGCCGTACAACATGGCAAGCGAGACAATGCCGTTCATCGCGGCGAGAAACCCGTGATTCTGCATGAGAAGGACATGGCGCTCCCCCGCGAAGTACGCCCCCGCAGCCACGCCAATCGCCTCTTCCTCTTTGGCGACCTGAATCAGCTTGATGTCGGGATCGCGCTCGGCTTGCTGCAGCAGCAATCCGAGCCATGTCTCGGGCAACGCGGACAGAGACGTGATGCCGCTGTCCTTGATTCCCTGGAAGATGGCTTTCGAGTTCTCGTATGAAACGGACATGAACGCTGCGAATTCTAGCGCGAACCATCCGGTGGAGTTCGCGATTTCCTCAACAGCAGGTACGCGGCGTTCAACACGATCAGGTAGACAACGCCGCTGAGGAAGACCAGCCGCGAATCCGACCATGTCTTGAGAATCGCAAGAACGACGAGGACGAAGCCGATGACCGATCCCGTAGCGCCGAGCGGTGACCGCCGCGGCAGGTTGCGGAGGTCATCGGCAGTTGCTCTGGCGCGAAAGCGGGCGTGAGACACGAGCGTCACGAGCCAGGAGAGAAGCAGGCCGAAGAGCGCCGCGTTCAGAATCGAAACGAACGCCTGCTGCGGCGCCCAGCGCTCGAGCACGAGCGCGACGATGGTGGAAAACGAGGAGACGATCACCGCAAGCGTGGGCGATCCCGCGCGATTGAGCCTGCCGAGGGCCGCCGGCGCCCATCCGTTGCGTGCCAGCGAGAACAGCGTGCGCGAGGCGGAATACAGCGCTGCGTTCGCGCCCGACAACGCGGCGGTGAGCACGGCGAAGTTCATCAGGTGCACGGCGCCGGGAATGTGAACCGTCCGGAATACGGTGACGAACGGTGATTCGCGCACGCCGGCATGGTTCCACGGCATCACGCCGGTCAAAACGACGATGGCGCCGAGATAGACGCAGGTGAGAATCACGAAGGTCAGACGCGTCGCGCGCGCCACCTCCTCCGACGATCGCGACTCGCCGCTCGTGACGGCGACGAACTCGACGCCGGCGAACGTGTAGAGCGCGAATGGCAGCGCGAGCAGAATGGCCAGCGGTCCGTTGGGAAAGAAACCGCCCTGCACGGTGTACTGCGCCGGTGTGCGTCCGCTGAGCAGAAGCAGCGCGCCGACGACGATGAAGGCGGCAATCACGATCACCTTGATCATCGCGAACCAGTACTCGAAGCGGCCGTAGCGGCGCACGCTCAGCAGGTTGACGCCGAGCAGCAGGAGCGACGCGAGCGCGACCCAGACGAGCGTCGGCACGTGAGGAAACCAGAAAGTCATGTAGGTCGCGGACGCGACCATTTCGGCGCCGATCGAGATGGCGATCGCCGCCCAGTAGCCGGCGCCCGAGAGAAATCCAGCCCACTCGTTCACATAGAGATCGCCGTAAAGCTGGAAGGCGCCGGCCGCGGGATGAAGGCTCGCCAACTCACCCAGCGCGAGCGCAACGGTCCACGTGATGAAGGCGGCCATCAGGAACGTGAGCACGACGCCCGGACCGGCGACCCCGATGGCGGCCGCCGATCCGAGCAGCAAGCCGGTCCCGATGGATCCGCCGACCGCGACCATCGCCATCTGCCCGGCGGTGAGTTGACGCTGAAGTCCCTGCTCGCGGGCCGCAGGTTCGGTGCTTTGCACGTGCGATGTATATCAGACGCTCGACCGTTTCACCCCGGCGTTGAGGCGGGTGGCGCGGCGAGGTTCAGCGGACTAGCGAATTCGGGGGATTGAGCCGTACCGAGGCGCAGCCTGAGGCTGCGACGGGAATCGGCATGCCTTGCTCGCGCAACTCCGGCACAAACCGTGGGTCACAGCTGACCACGATCTCGCCCGGCCGCCGGGCAAGCGTCAGGACATCCGGCGCGATCTCGTGAACGGTGAACGAGCGCGTCTGCCAGAGCAGCTGATAGAACCGCAGACGCGGTGCGTAATGAATGAATCCTTCTTCGTTGCGATCTCCTCCATCCACCACGGTGATCGCGTTGATCCCGCGGTTGTGCAAATCGGCGAAGACGACGCCGTAATAGGCCTGGGGCCAGGCCGCAACCTCCCGCGAAACGCGTTCGTACCGATACGCCGCCGCGGCGGCGATCAACGCGGCGAAGAACATCAGGATCACTGCATGCGCCGGCAGCTGCACGACGGAACTGGTACGCGTCCATTCCGGCGCCGCCCTCAGGAGGCGTTCGGTCAACACCGATGCCGAGAGTGCCAGGCCGATCGCCAGGAACGGATATGCGGGGAGCACGTACCACGGCAGCTTGGTCGCGCTCAGGCTGTATACGAGGATCAGCGCTGCGGCGATGCAGCTGGCGAATGCGATGCCCAACCGGACCCGGCCCCTGCTGACCGCCCAGCCAAATGGCAGGACTGCGATGAGTGGCCCGGCGCTGAACGTCGAGGTGACCAGCAGGCGAACGTAGTGCCAGAAGGGATGTTGATGTGCGCCGACCGTGTTCGTGTAGCGTCCGGTGACATCGTTCTGCAAAAGCATGCGGAGATAGCCGGGGTCGGCGATCTCGCGCATGACGAAGAACGCCGCCGCCGCCGACAGAACGATCCCTGCGCCGGCGAGGTACCAGGGCGACCGGAACGGCCGCGTCCACCGGCGCACGAGAAGAAGATAGGCAACGACGCCGACGCCTGGAATCAGCCCGGCGATCCCCTTGGTCAGTGTCGCGGCAGCGATCAATCCGGCCGCCGCGATGACGCGACGCGGCGAGGGGGCGCGCCGATGCAGCGCGAAGAACAGAAGCGAGAGGTAGCTCGTCGTGAAGAAAGTGAGGAGCGCGTCGTAGTCACCCGTCGCCGCTCCGTGGCGGCCATAGAAGCCGCGGCTTGCGATCAGGAGAACGCACGCGAGCACCGAGACGGCTGCCGAGTGCGTCAGGCGCCATGAGAAGATCATGACGACAGTTACCGTTCCGAGAGCGGCGAGCGCGGAGGGCAAGCGAAGCGCCCACTCCGAGGGGCCGAACAGTCCCATGCTCGCGGTCATCAGCCAGATCAGCAGCGGCGGCTTGGTGTTCCAGAGATCGGGCGAAAAGTTGTAGGTGGTGACGAGCCCAGGCCTGGTGAGGAACATCTCAATCGCGTTGACCGCGACCCGAGATTCATCCCACAGCGCAATCGGATAGGAGCCGAGGTAGGCGAATAGAAACAGCGCGCTCAGTCCGAGGGCGCCGCCGCACAGCCAGTACGAAATGCTGCCGCTGGTGCGCGTGCTGAGGGAAACGATCCGTTCGCGATGCGCGAACGAATTCCCATCCAGCGCGAGAGCGTCCCTGCCGCCCAGGACGTTACCCCGCCTTCAGACCGCCGCCGATGTCGGTGGCAGTCCAGCGCTGCGGCGCGGCGGCGTTTACATAGCCGCTCTGGCTGCCGACTCGCCCGCGCAGTTCCTTGATGACGAACAGAGGCCGGCCTTTCGCTTCGATGAACAGACGTCCGAGGTACTCGCCGATGATGCCGAGCACGAAGAGCTGCGCGCTGCCCAGAATGATCACACCGCTCATCAGGCTGGTCCAGCCAACGATCGCTCCGCCGATCTTCCACACGTATAACGTGCGTACGAACAAGGCAAGGCCCAGCAGCGCGAACACCCCGCCGATGTAGGAGGACAGGCGAAGCGGTTTCACGGAGAAGCCGGTGATGGCATCGATGGCGAAACGCACCATCTTCGTCAGCGGATACTTGGTAGCGCCTGCATGCCGCGGCTGTCTCGCATAGGCGATGGAGCGCTGCGGGAACCCGATCCAGCTGACCATGCCGCGGACGAAGCGGTGCTGTTCCGGCATGCTGTTGAGCACGTCGAGCGCCCGGCGGCTCATCAAGCGAAAATCTCCGGCATCGAACGGGATCGGGACGTCGACGAGATGGCCGAGCAATCGGTAGAACAGCTTGGCGGTCGCACGTTTGAACCACGTCTCTCCACGCCGCTCCGTCCGCATCCCGTAGACGACGTCGGCTCCTTCGTCCATCAGGCGATTCATGTCGGGCAGGAGCTCCGGTGGATCCTGAAGATCCGCGTCGAGGATCAGGATGCGGCGACCGCTGCACACGCTCAAGCCGGCGCTGAGCGCGAGCTGATGGCCGTGATTACGCGAGAGATTCACGCCGACGACATGCGGATCCTGATCGGACAAGCGGGCGATGCGCTCCCAGGTGGCGTCGGTCGACCCGTCGTTGACCAGTACGAGTTCATAATCCGCGGCGACGACCGCCGCGGCTGCATCGGAAGCGCGCCGATGAAGCGGCTCGATGTTGTCTTCCTCGTTGTAACAAGGAACGACAATCGACAGAGCAGGCCGGCGTTCGGTGGAGCGGTCGATGACGTCGGACGCTGACCCCCGGTCCAGGGGAGGAGGGACATGCGGCGTGAGGTCAGCACGCGGCCGCCATTCCCATGCCACGCGACCCTGGCTCACTGTCTCACCGGCGCCATCGTCAGCGCCGATACGGGCAGCCGTGTCGTGTCTCTGGGGCATGGGCATACGTGGTTCGCGGAAGGCTGATTCAGTTGGCGGTGCCGGACTCCACTTCGCGTCGCTGCACAATCGCCGCCTGAGCAAGAACGCCGCCACCAGAGTTGGGGCCTTTGCCGCGCTCCGATGTCAGCGCTCGTCCTTCCCCGTCAACTCTGCAGGTTGTGCAGACCACACTTTGGGAAAACCGTTACGCAGTGCCGCACGGAGTCCAGCGGCAGGTTGTCTGGCGACATTCGACCGGCTCATCCGTGCGGCGGCAAATACGGCCACTTTTAAATGCCGAGACGTGGCGGCGCAGGGGGGACGGGCGCTGCGAACACCCCGGCTGCGAATGCCGGCCGCTAACCCGCGTCGGCGCTCGGGCCGTAGATGTTCGGCACCTTCGAACCCATGGCGCGCAGGTACGCCGCAAGCTGGCCGCGATGGTGGACGCTGTGGTTGTTGGCAAAGCCTATCCACGCGGCGCGCGGTCGCTTCATCATCTGGAAGAAATCGATCTCTTCGGTCATCGCCGCGGCGGGCATCGACGCCAGCGCACGCAACCTGTCGGGAAAGTTCTTCTTGTAGTACTCGACAACCTGGTCGACGTTCGCGAAGCTGGATTCCTGCTTCTTCGCCGCCTCCGGATCGAACTGGAACTTGCCAGTGGTGATGCAGTCGATGAACCACAAGTCGGCGGTCGCAATATGCGTCGCCAGCTGCCAGGCCGAGCGCGACTTGGCGTCGGGCTTGTACTCACGCTTGTCGTCCTTCACCGCGGCCAGCACCTGGCAGGTCGCCGGGAACTCTCCCTGCCACAGCTCCGCGAACATCTCCGCAGCCGCTTTTGCCTGATCGGGCGTCATCTGCATTCCTCCTGAAGGTTTATCGATCGTACGACTCCCGCCGTGATGACGCCGACAGCTTAATCAAATATCGCGACGGCTCGGACCAGAATTTTTCGCGCAGCTCGCGCAGGCTGGAGGCGCCGCCATAGCTGATCGATGAGCACAGATGTTTGATCATCTCGCGGACGATCGTCCGCGCCGAACCGCGCGCCGGAACGCTGATTTCCATGCCTTCGGCGCCGATTGCATCGAGCTCGACCTGATCCGCATCCTCGACATCGAGCCGGTCGCGAATCGCTTCGAGCGAAGCCATCCCACGCAGCACCTTGAACGGGACTTTCACCGTTTTCTGCGACTCGGGAAGCAGGACGGATTTGTGCACGACCTCGCCAGGCGTTTCCTCCGTGCCGGCAAACGCGCTGCCCAGCATCACGCAGTCGCCGCCCAGCATCAGCGCCAGCGCCAGTCCGCCGTGACGCTTGATGCCGCCGTCGGCGATCAGCGGCACGCCGGACTCCGCTGCTTCGATGCGGCAGTCGACCAGCGCCTGTGCCTGCGGCACGCCGAAGCTGGTCGTCATCCGCGTCGTGCATCCGCCGCCCGGCCCGATACCGACCTTGATGCCGTTGACGCCGCGTTCGATCAGGAAGCGCGTACCTTCAGCGGTGGCGACGTTCCCCGCGATCAGCTCGACGCCGCCGAACCGCTTGCGCACTTCCCCAATGGCACGATCCATGACGATGGAGTGGCCGTGCGCGATGTCGATGACGAGCACATCGACGCCTGCCTTGATCAGTTCCGCAGCGCGCTCCAGGTAGTCTCCGGTTGCGCCGATTGCGGCGCCAACGCGCAGCCGTCCCTGTTCGTCCCTCGTCGCGAACGGCAGGCGGCGCTGTTTCAGCAAATCCTTCGCGGTGACAAGACCGAGGAGCGTCCCGTCCTGGTTGACCAGCGGCAGCTTCTTGATCTTGCGCTCGAGCATGATCCGCTCGGCCGCATCAGCCGACAGCGCACCCTGATGAGTGACGAGCCTGTCCACCGGCGTCATCCGATCCTCGACGCGGCCACCCTGCACGAAACGTACGTCGCGCTCCGTCAACAGCCCTTTCAGCCTGCGCGTCTCGTCGGTGACGACGAGCGTGCCCACGCGTGAACGATTCATCAGCGCAGCCGCGTCCGCGATGGTCGCGGACGGAGCAATGCTGTAGGGATCGCCGATGACGCCGTGCTGCGTGCGCTTGACCACCTCCACTTCCCTGACCTGCGGCTGGATGTCGCCGGCACGAAAGCCGCGGTCGATGATGCCGATCCCGCCCTCTTCCGCCTGGACGATGGCCATCGGCGCGCGGGTCACGGTATCCATGTTGGCCGATACGATCGGGCGGCGCAGAACCAGATGCTGCGACACGCGGCACGAGAGATCGATCGCCGCCGGATCGCGGCGGATGACGACGCTGCGCTGCGGGGTGAGCAGGAAGTCGTCGAACGTGCAGCCGTGCACGAGGGCAGCGACAGCGCGCGCCCGGCTGTCGTCGAGCGATGGAAATTCCTGGCTCGTCATAGCACCATAATAGAAGGACATGCGCCTGTTCGCCGCCGCGTTTAGTGTCACGCTCCTGCTGCAGCAGATTCCCGCCGTGCCGCCATTGCCGCAGCCGCCGTTCGCGGAATGGCTGAGCGATCTGCGCAGCGAAGCCTTGTCGCTCGGGATTCGCGAGGCGACGCTCGACGCCGCGCTGACCGGACTCGAACCGGTGCCCACCGTCATTCAGCGCGATCGCACGCAAGCGGAGATCGTGCAGACGCTCGACCAGTACTTGCAGCAGCACGTGTCGAGAAAGGTGATCCGCACCGCGCAATCGATGCGGGCGACGCACGCGCGCGTGCTCGCAGGCGTGGCCGGCAAGTACGGCGTTCCGGCGGGGATTCTCGTCGCGGTCTGGGGACTCGAATCGAATTTCGGGCGCTTCAGCGGTGTGCGGCCGACCATCGCCACCCTGGCTACCCTGGCCTACGACCCGCGCCGCGCGCAGATGTTTCGATCGGAGTTGTTCGACGCGCTCCGCATTCTCGACAGCGGCGACGTCGAGCCCGCGGCGCTCAAAGGATCCTGGGCGGGCGCGCTCGGGCAGCCGCAGTTCATGCCGTCAAGCTTCCTGCTCTACGCACAGGACTTCGACGGCGATGGCCGACGCGACATATGGCGTTCGACGCCGGACGTGTTCGCGTCGATTGCGAATTACCTCTCGGCGCACGGCTGGCGCAAGGACCAGACCTGGGGGCGCGAGGTCACGATTCCCGAGATGCTGATTACGAAGCTGCCGGAAGTGGCGCCGATGCAGACGTCGGGCTGCCTCGCGCGCCGGCAGATGACCGTGCCGCTGCCGCTGGCGGAATGGAACAGGCTTGGCGTGCGCAGCTTGGCGGGGCGGCCGCTGCCGGGCGCGGACATCGAAGCGTCCCTGGTGATGGGCGTCAAACGCAACTTCCTCGTCTACCCCAATTACCAGGCGATCCTCGAATACAACTGCGTCAACGCCTACGGCCTCAGCGTGGGCCTGCTCGGAGATCGCGCGAAATAGCGGATGCCGGCTGAGGCCCTCATACAACTCGAAGCGCGGCTGCGCGAACGGCTGTCAGGCACCCTGCCGGGACTCGAGGCGCAGCTCCGATTCATGCCGACTCCGCCGCGCAGCGGCTGGAAGCCGGGACAGTTTCCGCGCGATGCGCGAGTGGCCGCGGGTCTGCTGCTCCTGTATCCCGGCGAGCGCGGCCCGTCGATCGCGCTCACCGTGCGCGCCAGCCATCTGCGTCGTCATGCCGGCCAGATCAGCCTGCCCGGCGGCGCAACCGATCCGGGGGAAACGCTGGCGCAGGCCGCTCTGCGCGAGGCCTACGAAGAGATCGGCGTCGATCCCGCGAGCGTGCGCATTCTCGGCGAGCTGACGCCGGTGCACGTGCTGGTCAGCGGCTTCACGCTGCACCCGATCGTCGGCATCACGCACGCGCGGCCGGTGTTCGCGCCGGCGGCGCACGAAGTCGAGCAGGTGCTCGAAGTCTCGGTTGCGGAGCTCGAGGATGCGTCGGCCATCCGCCAGGGCACGCGGACCCGTGAAGGCGTGGCGATCGAGTATCCCTACTTCGATC
This sequence comes from Acidobacteriota bacterium, assembly GCA_046765855.1. GTDB lineage: Bacteria > Acidobacteriota > Vicinamibacteria > Vicinamibacterales > 2-12-FULL-66-21 > JAICSD01. The sequence goes on from JBKPSE010000659.1 coordinate 9,115, forward strand.
TGCGCGGCCATCAGGTCTGGGGAGCGACGGCAATGATCCTCGGCGAGTTCATCTGCCTGCTGTAGCGCGGATCTTCGCCGTCCCATGCAGGATCGCCCGACCGGGGCCGCCCGACCCGGGGGTCAGGTCTGCGGATCGCCCGACCGGGGGTCAGGTCTGGAGATGGGACGTCGACGGGGTCAGGTCTGGAAAACGGAAAGCACCTGGCACCGCAGCGGCCGTTTTGCAGACCTGACCCCCGGGGTCAGGTCTGCGCGGTGCGGCGATGAACCGCGCAGGGTCTAAAGGACGTACGGCACGATCCGTTTGACGCGGCGCTTGTAATCCGCGTATTCGGGATACGTCTGAAGCAGCAGGCGCTCTTCAGCCAGCATGCGCACGGCAGCGCCGATGGTCACGACCGCGGCGCAGATGAATGCCAGCGCGGATCGGTGGCCGAGTGCTCCGGCCCAGACGAAGTAGATGATCGCCGCATAGATCGGGTGCCGCACGTAGGCGTACGGCCCGTTCGTCACGAGTCCCCCTTCGGTAGGACTGGCGGCAGCGTGGAAGCTGCGCCGGCCGAAAGTGATGCGCGCCAGAACCATGAGCGCGAAGGCGGCGACCTGCACCGCGATGAGGACCGGATGCTCTGCGAAAAGCGCTCGGCTGTAGAGCAGGCCGATGA
>JBKPSE010000660.1:0-4013 GCA_046765855.1 Acidobacteriota bacterium
GACGTGCGCACCGGCGCGCGCCAGCGCCAGACCGGCGCCGCGCGCGGCTCCGCCGGCACCGAGCATCGCAACACGCAGCCCGCGCAACTGCGGCAGGCGCGCGAGCAGCGGCTGAAGAAATCCTTCCGTGTCCGTATTGGATCCAATCCAGCGCCCATCACGCACCGCGATCGTGTTCACCGCTCCCGCAGCTGCGGCCTCGGGGGTGACGTCGTCGAGCAGCGACATGACCTCGGTTTTGAATGGAATCGTGACGCTCGCGCCGCGAAGGCCGATCTCCTGCGCGAACTGGCGGAAGCCGGTGAGGTCCTCGACCTCGAGCGGGACGTACGCCGCGTTGACGCCGCGCGCGGCAAAGCCGGCGTTGTGCATGGCCGGCGACAACGAGTTGCTGACCGGTTTGCCGAGCACGACGTAAACCGCCGCGTCTGGACGAATCCGGCGGAAGCAGAATTCGCGAAGCAGCCGGCGCGCGGTGATTTGTCCGGGCGCAATCGCATTTCCCGCATACGTCCAGCGCGACCCGAAGCGCTCCGCGAGAATCCTGGTCGGAAGACCGGCGCCGCCCATTCCGATCACGATCGAAGACGCGTCGCCGCGAGCCTGCAGCAGCGGCACCAGGTCTCCGGCGTGCTCGGCCATGACTGCCAGCTTTGCTACTTCGCCGCCGCGGCGGTGAAGATCGGCGAGCATCGCCGCGGGATTTTCCGGTGCGCGGTCGAACAGGTGACGCGAGACGATCACGCCGCGTCCGCCGCGCGCGCGGACCAGTCCATCGATCTCAGCATCCCACTCGACGTCGATGAATTCGGCGCCGAGCTCGTGCGCACGGAGCAGGATCCGCAGACGCTCCTCTTCCGCTCCGTCGAACATGCCGCCCTCGCGGCGCGGCCGGCAGGTCACGATTGCCGGCCTGCGACGATCCGCCAGCGCGGCGGCCGGGTCCGGACGCTCCATGGAGTCCAGGCGCAGTTCGACGAGATCGCCGTCGACTTCCGCCGCCGCTCGCGCGGCCGCGATCGCCGCTGCGTCTTTGCCGATGACCGTGATGCAGATCTCAGGCGTAACTGTTCACCGCTGAAAAAACGAAAGCCCCCTCAATCGTGGAATTGAGGGGGCTTTCAGATGCTCGCGTCTACTCGATGTGCTGTTTAGCGCTGCGCCCCCCGCGTGTACGCGTACCACCACCAATACGACGTAAACGTCGTCCGGGCGGCGGAGGACACGGCGCTCATCAGCACGATATGAGGGAGCCTAACACAAACCGACGGCCGCGGCGAGCGAACCGGCGTCTAATCATGCTATAAAGGTCTGCATAACATGAAGATCCGGGTTTTTCTCGCAACCGTCGCGCTGGCTGCGCTGGGCTGGTCCCGCGTGCCCGCCGCCACTCGCCTCATGCCGATCGGCGAAATCAAGCCGGGCATGGAAGGCATCGGGCGCACCATCTTCGAAGGATCCGAGATGCAGGACTTCAAGGTCCACATTCTCGGTGTGCTCAAGAACGTCCAGGCGCCGCAGCGCAATCTGATTCTTGCGCGGCTCGAAGGCGGTCCGCTTGCCGAGACCGGCGTGATCGCCGGCATGAGCGGCAGCCCGGTCTATATCGACGGCCGTCTGGTTGGCGCGGTCTCGTATTCGATCGGCGCCTTTCCCAAAGAGCCGATCGCGGGCATCACGCCGATCGAGGAAATGATTGCCGCGACGGCCGAGACCGGTTCGCGCCGTGCGAGCGCCGGGACGCCAAGAATCGATCTACCGGTCACACCGGAGGGACTGGCGGCGGCGATGCGGGCAACCTATGCGCGGATCGCTATGTTCGCCGAGCGCCCCGCTGACGTGCAGGTCTTCGGCATGCCCGCGAACGCCGGCTCGCAGATGGGCGCCCTGCTGCGGCCGATCGCCACGCCACTGGTGCTGAGCGGGATGTCGGCCACGACCTCGGATCTCGTCTCGATGATGTTCCGCGAGGCCGGCTTCACGCCGATGCTCGCCGGCGGTTCGTCGAGCGAGTTCTCCCCCTCTGCCGAACCGCTGAAGCCCGGCGATCCGGTCGGCGTCTCGCTGCTCGGCGGAGATGGGGAGATGGGCGCGACCGGCACCGTCACCCACGTCGACGGCTCCCGCGTCTACGCGTTCGGGCATCCGTTCTTCAACTTCGGCACGACTGCGTTCCCGATGACGCGCGCCACCGTCTATACCTCGCTTCCGTCGCTGATGTCCTCGTTCAAGATCGCGACCATGGGCGAGGTCATCGGCACGCTGTCGCAGGATCGCGCGACGGCAATCGCCGGCACGCTGGGCAAGGGGCCGGCAACGATTCCGATCACGATCACGTTGCAATCGGACCGCGCGCCAAAGCGCACCTTCCGCTACAACGCCGCCAACGATCAGCTGTTCACGCCGCTTCTCACGTACGTCGCGCTGTTCAACACGCTCGGCAGCTACGAGCGGCAGTTCGGCGACATGACGTTCACGGTGAGCGGCAAGGCGAGCTTCGACAAGCACGCCGATCTCGCCTACGAAGACATCTTCACCGGCGACGGCGTCATCGCGGCGGCGTCCGCTTACGTGGCTGGGCCGCTCACCATGCTGCTCGGCAACGATCTCGAGCATGTCAATCTGAAGAGCGTCGAGCTGACGGTCAAGAGCTCCGAAGATTCGCGCTCGGCGACGATCGAACGCGTGTGGCTCGACGATGTGCGGCCGCGGGCGGGACGCACGGTGCCCCTGAAGGTGTTGACGCGCAGCTATCGCGGCGGCGAAAAGATCTCCACCATTCCGATCGACATTCCGGCGAACGCGTCGGGACAGCTCACGGTGATGGTCACCGACGGCAAGCAGCTCAATCAAATCGAGCAGCGCGAGCTGCGCCGCAGCCTGCAGCCGCAGAGCGTCGATCAGCTGATCAAGGTCCTCAACCAGACGCACCGCAACAACCGCCTCTACGTGCGGCTGCTCACCGGCACCCCCGGTGCCGTCGTCAACGGCGAAGCGCTGCCCTCGCTTCCTCCTTCGGTGCTGTCGGTGCTGGAAGGCGATCGCAGCGGCGGCAATTTCACGCCGATCCGCAGCGCCGCGCTGGGCGAATGGGAGCTGCCGATGGACACGGCCGTGGTCGGCACGCGCGTTCTGACGATCGATCTCGACAGCCGCAAGTAGCGGAAACGATTCCTTCATGCACACACGAAGCGCTCATCGCCGGCCCACGCGCGCCGCGCGCAGGCTGGTGATGGCGGCCGCCCTGCTGGCGGCGTCCACGCTGCTCTCTGCTTCCGCGCCGACGTTCTGGACTGTGTCGACGCAGGTGGATTTCCTCAAGGGAGACGTCGAGAACCTCTCGATCGACAGCGACGGCCGCGTGTTCCTCGGTCCCGCCATGTCGCAGGTCGCCGAGACGTCGGCGCCGTTCCTGTGGACGGTGCTGTCCGGGCCCGACGGCACGCTCTGGGCCGGCACCGGCAACGAAGGACAAGTCCTCAAAATCGGGCGCGACGGCAAGGCGTCGACCTTCTTCGACGCCGCCGAGATGGAGGTTCACGCGCTCGCTCCGGCGCCGTCGGGCGGACTCTACGTAGCCACCTCGCCGGACGGGAAGATCTACCAGGTGAGCTCGGACGGCTCGTCGAAGGCCTTCTTCGATCCCGACGACAAGTACATCTGGGCGCTCGCGGTTGCAGCTGACGGCGCGCTGTTCGCCGCGACGGGCGAAAAGGGCAACATCTACCGCATCACCCCCGACGGCAAAGGTTCGCTCTTCTACAAGACCAACACGACCAACGTCGTCACGCTGGCGATCGACAAGGCGGGGAACGTCCTTGCCGGCACCGAGTCGCCGGGGCGCATCTTCCGCATCGACAAGGACGCGAAGGCGTTCGTGCTGATGGATTCGTCGTTCAAGGAGATTCACGCCCTGAAGGTGTCCGCCGACGGCACCATCTACGCCGCCGCGTTCAGTGGCACGCCGGGCGGCGAGGATCGTGCCGCGCCGCCGGTATCGACGACTCCCGAGA